>JAYSWI010000100.1:0-2528 GCA_043718125.1 Flavobacteriales bacterium | reverse complement strand
AACAAGGCCGCCAAATATGGCAGCGGTTGCCAACCAAATTTGATCCCATTGCACATCAATGCCTACAAAAACAAATCGTGCAGCAATGGCCGCAATAGAATTGAGCAGTATAAAACTTGAGCTTGCGGCAGCTATATGTTTCGGGCTTCCCCATTTAGAAATGTGCAGCAATGGAGATAAATAAACTCCGCCACCAATGCCTGTAATGCCCGCTAACAATCCAATGCCCGCAGACGCAGGATAATGCCACCAACTATTTTTTATTTCGTGTTTTTCATGAACGGTGTTTTTAGATTGAATGACCATGGCAACACCTGCCAGCAAAAGGCAAACTCCCAAGGTAAGAAAATAAATGTTGGACTCCACCTGCCAAGTTGAACTCCAGATACATGCGGGCAAACTAAAAAGCAACAACAAAGCAACTTGCCGTTTCGCTATCCATCCATTTCTGAAAAACTGAAAAGTGCCGGATGTGGTGACACAGGCATTACACAAAAGAGCAGTGAACCGAATGAAAGCTTGTCCCATACCACACTCTGCCAATACGGCCAGGTACATGCTGCCACCGCCAAAACCTGCGCTGCTATACACAAGCGCAATGATGAAAAAAAGTGTAATCTCTGTGAACATTATTGATGGTAAAATGCGCTGCTAATAACGAGAGCAATCAATAGTTCCTGTTCATATTGCGCTTTTCATTTCAAGAATTTTGAATCACGAAACATATATGAAAAGGAGCATTGAACTAGCCAAAATGGGCCTTGGTTCTGTTGCCCCCAACCCATTAGTAGGATGTGTGATAGTTTGTGACGATAAAATAATAGGCGAGGGTTTTCATCAAACTTTTGGCGCAGCGCATGCAGAAGTAAATGCGTTAGAGAACATAAAAAACGATTCGCTTCTTTCAAACTCTACGCTTTATGTAAATCTTGAACCTTGCGCGCATCATGGCAAAACACCACCTTGTGCGGATCTAATCATATCAAAAAAACTGAAACGGGTCGTGATTGGATGCCTCGATATAAATCCACTTGTGGCTGGCAACGGGATACAAAAATTGCGCGAATCTGGAATTGAAGTTATTGAAAACGTACTGGAAGAAATGTGTCTCCATCTCAACAGAAGATTTTTCATTTTTCACAACAAGAAGAGGCCATATATTATTTTAAAATGGGCGCAATCCAAAGATGGTTTTATGGATAAAAAAAGAGGAGTGGATGAGAAAGGAGTGAATTGGATAACCACTGCTGCATCGCAGCGATTGGCGCATCGGTGGCGGTCTCAGGAGCAAGCGATACTGGTAGGTAATACTACATTAAAAAATGATAATCCATCGCTTACTGTTCGACACGTTTTGGGTAAAAATCCAATTAGAATTGTTATTTCTCCGAACCTCGATTTCGATATGGATTCGGCCATTGTTGGTCAAGAAGCCAGCACATTTCTATTCTACAATAAGCGTGAGGAAACAGAAATAAAAAAAAATAATTTGATAGCAAAAAACAGCGAACTGAAATTCTTTGAACTCGCAGATGAAAATATTTTGACAGATATTTTAGATTGTCTTTACACGGAAAACATTCAATCAATAATTGTGGAAGGTGGTGCATTTTCGCTCAATCAATTTTTGCTACAAGGGTTATGGGACGAGGCAAGAGTATTTGTTGGATACACAAATTTTAATGAAGGATTGGAAGCTCCTAAATGCGCAGGATCGCTTACTGAAAGTTATTTTTCAGATTCTGATGAGGTGCAAATATTTTACAACGCATGATTTATTTATCCCTAAGTATTTTTTTTAACGCTCTCATTTATTTCATTTTTAAAGGATTTGAAATAAATGGTGTAAGAACCTTTCCAGCTTTGGTTTTTAACTACATCACTGCAAGCACTATTGGCTTGTTTATGGTGTCCGATTTGAGACTTGCATTACTAAGTGCAAGCGTGCTTCCCACTTGGACAATGGGCGGACTTACACTTGGATTTGTTTTTATTTCTGTCTTCTATCTTACTGCAATTACTGCGCAGCGAGTGGGCATGAGCGTCACTTCGCTTGCCTCAAAAATGTCGATGGCCTTGGCCGTTGTTCTCTTGTTTTTTTTTACCAACGATACCTTTGGTTGGCAGAAAGGTTTGGCCCTTTTTCTTGCTCTCACAGGTGTTGTTTTTGCTTCGATGAAACGTGATGGGAAGCCATTTAAATTACGCAATTTGGGCTGGCCACTTATCATCTTGGTTGGCAGTGCCTTGGTTGATTTTGGGCTTGCTTTTTTTCCACAACCGATCTCAAATCAAAACGACAGAGAACTATTCATGTGCCTGCCCGTTGCTGTTGCAGCCTCTTGTGGCGTTTGCATTTTGATATTTCAGACCGTAAGAGGAACTTATTCGCTTCGCTTTAAAGAAGTAATAGCCGGTGTTATTCTAGGGCTAATCAACTATGGTTCTATCTATTTTTTGGTGCTGGCTTATCATCAAAAATTATTTGAAAACAGCACAATGCTTTGCATCAATAATCTTGGAGTGGT
>JAYSWI010000099.1:0-7388 GCA_043718125.1 Flavobacteriales bacterium | reverse complement strand
ATAGACAGGAGGATTAAGATTTAATGACTTGCTGCACATCCCCAACTCTGCAGATGTTGCTATAGTACCAGGACAAGTAATAGTTGGAAAAATATTGTCATTGATGGTAACAGTAAATGAACAAGATGCATTTAACCCTGCAAAATCTGTAACAGTATATGTAACAGTAGTAACTCCGCGATTAAATGATTTGGTTCCAAGCTGATTTATTCCATTGGGTAATGAGGACAATATTGTAGCCCCAGTCATCACCCAAGTTAATGAAGCAACGGAACAATTATCGGAATAAAAAATAGTGGCAGGTGTTCGGGTTCGTGCACATGACCCTGCTGCTACGAAGGCCGTCATGTTCGCAGGACAGGTTGTAATTACCGGGGCAATGTTGTCAATAACAGTCACATTAAATGAGCAGGTATTTGATAGGCCATTAACATCCGTCACATTGTATGTGACAGTTGTAGTTCCTTTATTAAAATCGAAATTGCCTATGTAATTGATTCCAAAATTGGATGAAGATGCAACGGTCGCACCTGTCATTGTCCAAGTCAATAAGTTGAAAGTACAATTCTCAATAACATTTGGATTTGGTAATGCAATCCATTTTCCACAATGATCTGTGGCAACAAATTGAGATATGTTAGAGCTACATGTAATCATTGGCGGTTGTGTATCGGTCACTTCCACTTCCATAGTGCATTGGCTCTGGTTTGAATCATCATCCACTATTGTCCATACTATGTAATGCGTGCCAACAGGATAGTTTCCACTTGCGTTAGTGGTGCTTATTCCATAAGGAGAATTGTGAGTTGGGCTTCCTAGTACTTCATCATCGGAAACTACCGGAATCGGAATTGTAATTGCAGCCATACACATTCCACTGCCAGCATCAACATCAATATTTATTGGACAAATAATCGATGGAATATCATTGGAAGTAACTGTGAGTGTCATCTGGCACGAAGCATTATTGCCACTGGCATCCACCACAAACCAAACAATGGAATAAATGCCTATAGCATAAATATCCGAAGCACTGAAAGAAGGATTACCATTTACAAAAATTGTAGTTACAGTCGTTGCACAGTTGTCGGAAATAGTTGGTGATGGCACGTTCACAAACACGCTTGGATTTCCGGCAATAACTGAAACCGTCATATTACCGGTGCATACAACCGTTGGCGAAATGGTATCCAACACAGTTAGCACAATAGTGCAATCGCTCATATTGCCATGATGATCGAGGGCAGAAATGGTGACAACTTCACCATCAAATGCGAGAGTACCGGCACCGGGAGATTGCTCTATGGAATATATTCCTTCATCAGGACAATTGTCATAGATATTTAATATGGATTCGAAATCAGGAACAGGCACTTCACAATCTTCATTTAAATATAAAGTGTCTGTGCTTATGCATTCTATTGTGGGCAACTGCACATCAAAAATTTCGACAACAGTTTCGCACGATGCCGAATTTCCAACACCATCAGTAACAGTGAACTCAACATTGGTTATCCAATGAGGATAGATATCAGATGCATTGCTGCTATTATTGAAATCGTTTGTGTATGTAACTATTCCGCATTCTTCTGAAACAACTGGTAGAGGCACAGCTACATATCCATCGCATTGGTTGGGAATATTGTTTGCAGAAACGTAAGATGTACATGTAAGCGTTGGCGGTGTATTGTCAATGACATTCACTGTTGTGGTGCAATTGGTCAAGTTGCCATGCAAATCAAAAACGCGCCATGTAATTGTTGTATTTCCAATTGGATAATAGGCAGAGGCATCATCAGTTTCGGTATAACTATTCCATAAAGATTGAACACCACAGTTATCATCTGAAATGGGCAGATTTACATCCACAAAATAATAACACACTATTTCGGAAGGAGCAAGTAAAAGCATATTTACATCACCCAAATTTGAAAGCGCAATCAAGTCCAAATCCACACCTTGTTCTTCGGCCGCAGCCACTGTTGGCCCCATCACCATTGCATTATTTCCGGTTAGAAAATTTGTTGCTGAACAACTCACGCCTGGAGGTTCATTATCTAAAACAATGACGTCAAATCCACAGGTTGAAATATTACCACTTGCATCAGTTACGCTGACTTCTACGGTGGTGGTATCAACAGGAAAATTGAATATTTGATTTGCGCCTGAGAATGCAATATCACCGGAGCTAAATTCTATCGTACCCGTTGGAACCAATGGCTGCTGGATACAATCAAACTCAACGATGTACAATAGTTGTGTTCCAGTGTTCTCATCATTCCATAGATGTGGGGAAACATGATTGGTATGAACAGCATCCTCAATACCGTTTGCATTGTTTGGCTCACCACTTTGCCATAGTTGAAAGGTTAATGGCTCACCTGTTATCCATCCGAAAGTGCCCTCGTTGTTAAGGTCTGTAAGCCCAATCCAATATTTAGTGGTGTTATTTGGAAGAAAATTATTTTCTGCAGCATTCGAAATTGTAACCAGGTGACCTCCCATTGCAATGGCATTGTTGTATGCCGTAAACCAATTTGCTATACTGTTAGATTTATAGTAAGTATGCCCATTAAAAGTACCTAAGGATGTAAAGCCACTTATGATTCCTGTTACACAATTGCAATTGTCAACGGCACTTGTAGTGAAAGAAATATTTGTGTTGCAAAGTCCAAAATCATTATTGACAATCGCATCTGGAGAGCATAAAAGCGTTGGCGCACTTGTATCCGTTGGAGTAATAGTAAACGAACAATATTTTTCATTGCCGGCAGCATCAGTAGCTCTTAAAAAAATTTCGGTTGCACTGCTTATTATAGTTCCTGCAATAGGGAATTGTGTAAAAACAATAGAGGCAGAGCTTGTACAGTTGTCACTTGCAGACAACGACAAAGTATAATTCTGAAGAACAAATTGACATGACGCATTTTTTGAAACTACCATATCCATTGGGCAATTGTTGATTACCGGAGGCGTAACGTCAACAGGCGTTACAAGAAATGAACATGTTGCTATGCCTCCGCCTGTGGCAGTTATAGTGACAGTAGTTGGAGTAGTAATGTTGGTGCCAGCAGGTGGCGATTGCGTTAACAAAACTGTGACAACACAATTGTCCGCAGCGGACATGCTAAACAGATTAATGTAATTTGGCAATACAGCATTACAGGTTCCATTTCTATTCAAATTTTGATTGGGCGGACAACCGCTTATTGTCGGAATGGTGTTGTCTGCTACAACCACATTAAAGGTACAAGTTGTAACAGGAACGCCATTATTTGTGAGCTGATAAACTATCGCATTGTTGCCAATTGGAAATGAACTTCCTGAAGGTAGGCCAGATAATATTTGAACCGCCATGTTTGGAGTTACACAATCAAATTCAACAATAAAAGTGCGTAGGGTTGTTTCACCATTGTCATTCCAGTAGCCTGCTGATGGCGAATTTATTTCAGCACAGTCTTCACCTCCTACATCATTGGGTTCACCCGGAAACCAATTTGTATAAGTAACTGGATCTAAATTGGTCCAAGTAAAGTTCCCTTCAGATGTTTGGTCGTTAAATCCAATCCATGATTTTGTAGCTGATGAAAGAAAAGCATTTTCCGCGACTGATCCAATTGCAGCCAAATGACCACCTAAAGTAACAGAGGTATTTTTTGCAGTCGTCCACGAAGCTGTCGTATTCGATCTGTAATAAGTATGCCCGTTAAAAGTCCCTATAAGCGTGTATGCAGCCATGTTTGCAGGCACACAATTGGTGCATGGTGTTGGCACCGGTGGTGGGCTGTATGTTACAACGGCTGTGCAGTTCGCTCCAGCATTCACGTTAATGTTAGCAGGGCAAATGAGCGTGCTTAAACCCAGATCAACTCTGGTAAGTGTGAAATTACATGTACCCGTCACTCCTGCTTGGTCAGTGGCAGTGAGGGTAATGGTTGAAACTCCGCTGCCAGTCAATGTTGTGCCAGGCGCAGGCGATTGTGTAATGATAATTTGAGCACCGCTTGAGCAATTATCTGTTGCGCTAGCAAGGTTTGTATAATTTGGAAGTATCACATTGCAAGACGCATTCAAATTTGCAATTTGATTCCCAGGACAAGTAATTTGGGGAGCAATGGCATCCACAACATTCAAAGTAAAAGTACAAACCACTTGTGCTAGCCCATTGGTTATTGTAATGGTTTGTGGCCCCACATTGAGCGGAACACCAACGCCCGGAAATTGATTGAATGTGTATTGAGGGCATGTACTATTGATGTACGCTGCGATATAATTAGGTGTAGGCACACTGCAGCCCGAAGTAATATTTACGCTTTGTGCGCTAGTGACACATGCGAATGGATTTCCACAGCAGTTGCCTGAAACTACTGGCGTGCTATTTATTAAAGAACAAAAAAGATCATAGCTGCTGTTGCCAGCACTCAAATTGTCTTTGGAGAATCCCGCCAGTGCCAAATCTGAACCTGAAGTAAGAGCAACATCTGTAATCATGGCTTCTGCAGTAGTTGGCGTTGTGGTCAGTGCAGCTTTATACACAAGATTTTTATCAAGAATTAATATAAAGCCCGTTCCAACACCTGAACCGGGAATTGTAAAGCCATTAACAGTAAAGTTTGCATGATTTTTTCCGCATAAATAAATGTTTCCTAGCCTATCGGTTATTAAAGAAGATGGCACATCCTTATTGCCTTCTGAGTTGTAAAACATCTTGTATGTCTGTGGCACTCCTGTTAAGCGGTTGTACCTGCCAACAAACATGTCGTGCGAACCGTCAGTGTCAATAGTCGAATTGCCGAGAGGGTGTTCCCAGTACAAAAATGACTCAACCAAGGCTGTTGCAAAAACGCCATTACAATCTGCGGCAATGCCCATTCCAGCAGAAAAATTTCCACCGTGAAATTGCCTTCTTAGCCATTTCAATTGGCCACCATTGGTGATGGAACCCATAACGAAGTCAGCATCAACTTGCGTGCTTGTGGCAGTCATTAAGGAATTACCAGCATTGAAATTTGTTGAATAGTCAAACTTGAAAGTGAGGCCATGAAATGAGGACATGAAATACAATGTGTCTTTGTATGATGATATGCTATAGTGGTATTCTTCTATTTTTCGACTATGGTCATAATCGGCTACCTCCGACCCACCTGCCATTATCCATTTATCAGTACCATCGAAACCATATTTTGCAATGAATACATCTTCGTCATCATTGGCAGATAATATTTCATGGCCTTGTAAATCATCAACACTGGTTTCATAATAAGTGCCTATGGCTACAACGCCATTGGTGGTAGAAGTAACATCAAAAAATTTATCCTTTTTATCTCCCCCTTCGCGCACACACCAGCGCAAAACACCCGCAGGCGTGTAAGAAGCAATAAAACAATCGCTTTCACTATTGCCATCAGCATTGGTAAGCGTCTGATTGTTTGCGCCATTTAGATTCTCTGCCTGAAAATTTCCGAAGTAATAACCAACGATATAAATGTTGCCATCATCACCAACACAAATACCTGCAATCTCATCGTCTTCGCTGCCTCCTAAAGTCAATGCCCAAATAATGTTTCCGGACATATTTCTTTTGATCAGAACTCCGTCCTTTTTATTGTAAATCTTAAGATTACTTTGAGCACCGGCAGCCAAGGGTCCCAACAAAGAAAGAGAAGTATTCACCAAATCTTTTCCGCTTCCACCAGAATATATCCAACCATTTGCGCTGTCCACTGCAGTACACAGTGCTATGTCATCTTGCTGATGATCTCCGTTAAAGAACCACGCCTGACCAAGATTTTGAGCTGTGAGAGTGCCAAAGGAAATACAGCCACAGAATACCAACACAGCCGCCAATGGACGCATAATATTGTGGATGTACAAAAACTTTGAACACATAAATGTTGGGTGGTCTGAAAAAACTTTGGCAAGAAAAATTCTCACTAAAAGGAAGTTTCAACGGCCATTGAAGAATATTGGTTTCAGTTTTCTTTTTGTAGTCTTTAAAATGAATTTTTCATTTTATTTGATTTGAAATGATTTTGACCAATTGCCATATTCGAAGTTTTGATGAGTGAAATGTTTGGACATTAAATCGAAGTCTAATACTGATTCATGGTTCAAAAAAGTCCAAAGCAATTTTTGAAATAAGCAGAACATATACCAATAAAGTGACTGTAATAAACCAAATAGGGATAAGGCAACCCAGAACAAGGAAAGAAATTTCTAAGCAAACAAAAACAACAAAATCACTAATTAAAATATAGCATCACAAAAAGCATAAGCCAAAGGCTGATAAGCAACAAATCATTGAGACAAATGATGACAAACCAATGATAAAAAGTGGAAGTGCGTAGAAAAATATTAAATAATTCAACCACATAAATTGAAAGTCAAACTTTCAATTTACAGGGTTAAATTCCTTTCAATTCCATCTGCGAATAGCGTTTTTCATGTTCATTTGAAAGCCTACTTTCGCCACAATTGTTTCAATCGACCATCATGCAAGTCCAAATCCCATACATCCCCAAAAACAAAGTCCGCATAGTCACAGCCGCATCGCTGTTCGATGGGCATGATGCTGCCATCAACATCATGCGCAGAATTATTCAGAGCACAGGCTGCGAAGTAATTCACCTCGGCCACGACCGCAGTGTGGAAGAAGTAGTGAACTGCGCCATACAGGAAGATGCCCAAGCCATAGCGATGACATCCTATCAAGGCGGCCACACGGAGTATTTCAAATACATGTATGATTTGCTGAAAGAAAAAGGCGCAAGTCATATCAAAATTTTTGGTGGTGGTGGCGGAACCATTCTTCCATCGGAAATTGAAGAGTTGCAGAACTACGGTATCACACGCATCTATCACCCTGATGATGGGCGCAGCATGGGTTTGCAGGGAATGATAAATGACCTTGTGCAAAAGAGTGATTTCCCGACTGCTGAACCTGTTGTTTTGATAAACGAACTAGGTATTGAATCAAAAAACATCTGACCATGAAGATTCGTGAATTAAGAGTAAGGAACTACAAGAAATTCTTAGACGATTTGGTCATTCCATTCTGTGATGATGAAACCAATGAAGTCAATGATATCACATTGATTATTGGGAATAATGGTACTGGCAAGTCGTCTATACTTCAGGCAATTACTGCTTTGCTCGCAAGCGTGACCTATAAGGAAGTGAGTTTCGATACAATAGACTGGCCTGGTTTCACTCCGGAACATATACAGTCGGGTGCTTTGCCAATGAAATTGAGTGCTGTTGTAGAGTTCGATAATGAAGAGGTAAAGGCGACCAGAGAGTTTGCCGAAAAAGTGAGACTTAGTCAGCGCGAACCAGAAAAATTTGTCCTGCCTGCAAACAACAAAACGGTTGAATACTATTACAACCAA
>JAYSWI010000098.1:0-7402 GCA_043718125.1 Flavobacteriales bacterium | reverse complement strand
CAAATGCTGCGCTTGCAGTAAAAATTGTACCGCCATCTATTGATTTATATACTCTAGATTTTCCAACAAAAAGATGGTTTGGGTTGTTGCCAAGAATATATGGCGTCACCCATCCGCCTGATTCATCTTCATTAACACCATTGCTGGCTACTATATTGGTAAAGTTAGCACCACCATTTGTCGATTTGTAAATTGAACCATAATAAAGTTCGCCATACATGATGCTGCTATTGGTGTGGTCAATGATGCATTCCATTCCATCACCACCAATAACTCGTGAATGTGTTGCGCCATTTTTTAAGTTGGTGCCGTTGTCTTGCCATCCTGTAATAACAAGGTTAGAATTAAGTGCTGCAACGCTTAATTTGTAAGGTTGCGAAATGGCCAAATTGGAAGATAAATCAGACCAGTTGGTACCACCATTTGTAGTTGAAAATACACCGCCATCACAACCTGTAATAATCCTTGTGGGTGCTGAACCAGGAACAGCATACAGACAGTGATTGTCGGCATGAACATAAGCCGCTCCTGAGCCAGTCCAATGTCCATTTATAGTAAATGATGTTCCGCCATTTATACTTTTCCAAATATTTACACCACCCGTCCATATTGTTTCTGCATTGGTTGGGTCGGCTTCTATTGTTAGGTCATACCAACCTTGGCCGCCTGCATCGCCACCATTGCTGTTCCAGCCAAGCAGGTTAGGTGTGGTTGTTTGTGTTGTAAAAGTTACGCCATTGTCAATAGAGCGATAAAGACCTAAGAAACCACTGCTGTTGTTAGAAGCCAAGATATAAACGTAGGCAGCGTTTGCGGGACTCACCGCAATTGCCATCCTTTGAGTAGTGCCAGATGTTGGAAGGCCAGTGGTGATGTTGGTCCATGTACTGCCTGTGTCTATGGACTTGTAAAATTGATTTGAAACTCCGTATATAATGGAAGGATCATCGGCTTTAAATTTTACCTCTTTGAAATTACCCGCTACCGCAAGTGTCCAAGTGGTACCTCCATTTGTTGTTTTGTAAATACCATTGTTGGTAGCACAAAGTAATATTTGCGTATTGGTCGGATGAATAATGATGCGACTTGTTCTTCTGGTTTGAGAAACATTAAAGTTTAGACCGGTGGTATTCCAAGTAACGCCTGCATCTGTACTTTTTAATACTCCTAAAGCATAAGTATCGCCAGCATCACCATCGCCTGTTGCGAGGTACATAATGTTGGTGTTGGTTGGATCTATAGCCACATCACTCACTCCAATTGATGACAGGAAATCTGTTCCTACAATGGTGTAACTAACACCGCTGTTGGTTGTTTTCCAAAGGCCTCCGGCAGGTGCGCAAACAAACCACGTGGTGGTGCTACCCGGCAATGCTCTTATTCCATTTACTCTGCCTGCACCACCATTGGATGGTATGCTGGTGTTTCCAATGTAGGCCCAGTTGCCAGGCATGTTCTCATTTAGGCCAAACATTTCAGGTTGCTGATTGTATGCCTGCCAAATTGCATCAGGCGCTGGATGCTCACCAGTAATGGCGTTCACTCTGGACTCCATGAAGTGTTCCCATCGTTTGAAGGCTTTGAAACCTTTTCCCTTTTCTACTTCTTTGCCTTCCCAGTAGGCATTAAATTTTGCTTGGGTTTCGAAGAAGTTTGTGGTGGGGTCTGTCATCATCTCTTCCCAAGTGGCTTCGCTGGCGGGATTTTCTATTTGTTGCGCAGTGGCAGAAAATGAAAAAAGCATTGCTAACAGTGCAATGCTAGTTGTAAAACGTACAAGTTTTGTCATCAAATTTTGGAATTAGAACAATAAAAAGTTTGGATAAACAACTGTCGCACATTTCAATTTAAAAAGCAAGTGTGCGATGCAAATATGCTACTTGTCAAGTCCTTAAACCAAATCGTAGGTTAAGTTTTTAAATTGATTTTCAGCTTGTTTGGGTTCAAAAAAAAATTCATTGGAGATGAACTTATGATCAGCCGCTACGAGTAACTTTCATAATACGATGAATGAAAAAAGTCAATTCCAAAAAGCAACATCATCTTCTCTTGGTTCGTGTCCAGCTTCGAACTTTTGCCTATCAAAAATTATTGAAATCGAGTGTTTTGAAAAAACTAATAGAAACGGATTTTATCTTTTTTGGCCAAAAAAATAAATCACCGGGGTTCAATAACTACACAGCCATTAGAACCAAATTTTCATTAACAAAAAACCCGTTTCAACTACTGTTGAAACGGGTTTTTATATTTAGAAAAATTCAGATAAACCTTATTCGCTTTTGGCTTCTTCGGCAGGAGTTCCGCCATCCATTTTCTCTTTTAGATCACTCAGAATACTAAGGTCGCCCATTGTAGATTTTTCTACTTTGGAGTTCACTTGACGTACAGCTTGCGAATCGCCTTCGGCAGGTGCAGCGGCCTTCTTTGGCCCACGTGCGCCTGGACCATTGCCTTTACGCACTCCACCTTCTGCCACTGCCGGAGCAACCTCTTCTTCTTGGAAAGTGGCTGTGTGGCTTACATTTATTTTGCGTAAGTTCTTATTGAATTCCATGATAATGAATTCTAAAGACTCTTCCACTTTTGCTGTGCTTCCGTCTGCTTTCTTCATGTTTTTGTTCATGCAGAAACCTTCCAATCCATAAGGCAAGGCAACAATGCCATGCGTGCCTTCTTTGCGCACAATGGTGCATTGATGGCGACTGCCTTCTGTAAATACGGTTTCGAAAACATCCCATGGATTTTCTTCCACCTGCTTGTGACCAAGACTTATTCTGCGGTTGTCTTTGTCTAATTCCAAAACTACCACTTCCATTTGGTCGCCAATAGCGCAGAACTCAGAAGGGTGTTTTATTTTCTTGCCCCACGAAAGGTCGCTGATATGCACCAGTCCGTCAATACCATCTGCCAATTCACAGAACACACCAAAGGTTGTAAATGCACGCACTTTAGCATTGTGTTTACTATCCACACCGAAAGTACCTTCAATGTTGTTCCATGGATCTTCCGTAAGTTGTTTCATTCCAAGCGATAGTTTGCGGTCTTCTTTATCCACCGTTAACACCACCACTTCTACTTCTTGGCCTGGCTTCAAAAAGTCCTGCGCACTGCGTAGGTGTGTACTCCAGCTCATTTCACTTACGTGAATCAAACCTTCCACTCCTGGGGCTACTTCTACAAATGCTCCATAATCAGCAAGCACGACTACCTTACCAGTCAAGCGCGCACCCTCTACCAATTGGTCGCTGATGCCATCCCACGGATGCGAAGTAAGTTGCTTAACGCCCAATGCGATACGCTTCTTCTCATCATCAAAATCAAGTATAACTACATTTATTTTCTCGTCCAGCTTCACTATTTCCTCAGGATGGTTGATGCGGCCCCAGCTAAGATCGGTGATATGAATAAGACCATCAACACCTCCAAGGTCCACAAACACACCATAAGTGGTTATGTTTTTTACCACACCTTCTAGCACTTGGCCTTTTTCCAAGCCACTCATAATTACTTTTTTCTGCTCTTCAAGTTCTGCCTCAATGAGTGCCTTGTGCGAAACCACAACGTTCTTGAATTCGTTGTTGATCTTCACCACTTTCAACTCCATTACTTTGCCCACATAAACATCGTAATCACGTATTGGTTTCACATCGATTTGAGAACCAGGCAAGAATGCTTCTATACCAAATACATCAACGATAAGTCCACCTTTGGTACGACATTTCACATCGCCTTTTATTATCTCACCGGTCTCAAGAGCGTGATTTACATTGCCCCACGCACTGAACAAACGTGCAGTTTTGTGAGAGACGATGAGTTGGCCAAATTTGTCTTCTTGTTGCTCAACAAAAACAGGCACTTTATCACCCACTTTAAGATCCGGATTGTAGCGAAATTCTGTTAACTGTATTACGCCTTCGGACTTAGCACCTATACTGATTACAACTTCCTTTTTGTTCATCGAAACCACCGTTCCGTCCACTACTTCTTTTTCTGAAATAGTGTTCAAAGTGTCTTCATAAACTTTGTCCAACTTCTCGCGCTCTCCTTGCTCATAGCCACCTGCGCTTTCGTAGGCTTCCCAATTAAATTCTCCTTTGTCGTTGAGATAAAGTTCATCGTCAGCAGTGCTGTAAAGTTCAAGAGGCTCTTCGGAAAGAATCTCTTCCTCATCAGTTGCCACTTCTGCAACTACTTCTGTCAATACTGTCTCTGTTGTTTCAGCCACCTGTTCAGTTGCTGTTTCTTCTGTTGCCTCAGCAGTAGTTTCTGCGTTGATGTTGAGGTCTTTCTCATCGGCTTCTTCAGCCTTTACTCTTTTAGATTCGGCCATTTTTCGGCTTTTGTCTTGTATCTCGCTTCGAGCCTTGTGGGGCGCGGCATCCAAGTAAAGCAAGAGGGGTTTTTACTTGTGTTTATTTGCGGCAACGGCCGGATGCTTCACCGTTGCTAATCAGTCATTAACCTTCTGATTTTTAGGGGCGCGAATATACACGTGTCATTTGCTCAACAATTTTTTTGTGAAGAAATAATAAAATAATATTTTTTTTCAGAACTGATTTTGAACTGCGACCCAAACACATTTGCCAAATGATAAAATCAAAATTCGCACTTGGGTTTATGGCAGTTCTTCTACTTGTTTCTTGCTCTGAAAACAATTCTCAAACAAAGCATTCCATTGAAGAAATGGAAACGCAGGAGCAACATTCGAAGAAGATAGTAACGAGTAGATTGCCATACTACAAAGGCTCTGGCCACGAGCCAGGCTTTAGTCTTATCATCGAAATGGACATGAAAGGATTTCTAAATACTACGCTCATCAACAACTACGGTGCTGACACATTACACGGCAATTTTAGCCGTGTTGCACTTTATGAAAATAAGAAACCTGCGATGGCCAGCAACGAGGTAAAACTTACAGGGATGTTTGAGTCCGCTAATATGCAAGAGGCAATTACCATTAGTCTTTTTGGAGAAAATTGCACGGACGCTGCCGGAAAAGTTTGGCCATCATCGTGTAAAATTTCATGGGGCAATACAGCACTGCAAGGCTGCGGAGAATATCAGGAGTAATTGATTTTACAAGTTGGTCTACTGAGTGTTCAGCCAAAAAAGTGTGATGGCCTTCAATTACAAAATCCCTATTCATGCCAGTTTCGCAAAAATTTATTTTATGCTGGAGCCAAAAGTGTTTAATGCACAGTGCGCAAAAATTTATTCAGAATACTTTTCTTTGCCAATATCATTGCAAGGAATGATTTGAATTTGCTTTCAATTTGGAGGTGAGCAAAAAGACAATAAAACAAAACAAATTATAGCAACTATATGCAAGCAACAACAGAGCTAAAAAACACGGCACTCACTCACATACATCAACAGCTGGGTGCTAAAATGGTTCCGTTTGCTGGCTATATGATGCCAGTGCAATATTCAGGTTTGTTGGACGAACACAACACAGTTCGCAATGCGCTTGGCGTATTTGATGTTAGCCACATGGGCGAGTTTTATGTGAAAGGAAAAGATGCTTTAGCACTTATACAACACATCACAAGCAATGACGCTTCTAAGCTAACTGATGGTAAAGTGCAATATTCATGTTTGCCAAATGCTACTGGTGGTATCGTTGACGACCTTCTTGTTTATCGCATCAGCGAAGAATGTTATATGCTGGTGGTAAATGCCTCAAATATCGAAAAGGACTGGGATTGGATCAACCTAAATAACAAATGGAGCGATGCCATTTTGGAGAACCATAGCGATCAAACTTCATTGCTTGCAGTGCAAGGTCCAAAGGCTTTAGAGGCTATGCAAAAGCTGACTAACATGCAGCTTGTAGGCCGTGAATATTATACTTTTGAAATGGGCACTTTTGCTGGCGTTGATAATGTGATTGTAAGCACCACAGGATATACTGGTGCCGGTGGCTGCGAGATTTATTTTCCAAATGAAGAAGCGCAGCAAATTTGGAGCAGTGTGATGGAAGCCGGGGCAGCTTTTGGAATAAAACCTATTGGCTTGGGTGCTCGCGATACCCTTCGCCTTGAAATGGGGTTTTGTCTTTATGGCAATGACATTGACGACACCACATCACCTTTGGAAGCCGGACTAGGTTGGATAACAAAATTTTCGAAGCCCTTCATCAACAGCGATAATTTAAAAGCACAAAAAGAAATAGGTGTTACAAAAAAACTTGTCGCATTTGACTTGATGGACAAGGGCATTCCCAGACATGGCTACGAAGTGGTGGATGCCAATATGAATCCCATTGGTGTTGTTACCAGTGGCACACAAAGCCCTTCATTGAACAAGCCGATTGGTATGGCTTATGTGCCAATAGAAATGTCCAAAGCAGGATCCGAAATCTGGATCAGCATTCGCGGCAAAGCACTGAAGGCGATTGTGACTTCGCTGCCGTTTTACAAAGCATAGTTGCTAAGAAAATAATTGCCAAATACAATTTTTACTTTTTAAAATTCAAAACTCCATACCAAGTTGACAACTCCACTTGCCGATAGAAAATTAGTTGAAGTCTGCTACACTCCAGGCCAATACCATCTTTATGAAAAAGATTTTGAAGTGGTTGTGGTGATTGACGTGCTGCGCGCCACAAGTGCAATCACTACTGCGCTGCATTTTGGCATCGAAAAAATAATTCCTATAGCGACTATGGAAGAGGCTTACGAATGGAAAGCAAAAGGCTACCTCGTTGGTGCAGAGCGCGATGGTCAAGTGGTGGAAGGCTTTGATTTTGGCAATTCGCCCTATGCGTATATGAATGAAGAGATGAAGGGAAAAACCGTGGTGTTGACCACCACCAATGGAACCAAAGCCATCAGTATTGCAAAAAACAAAACGGTTGTTATTGGATGTTTAAACAATCTCAGTTTGCTCTGTCAATGGTTGAACGAGCAACATAAAAACACGTTGGTTTTGGCAAGCGGTTGGAAGGACAAAGTGAATTTGGAAGACACCATTTGTGGCGGTGCAATAGCGGATATTTTGCTAGAGTCGCGCAAATTCAGAAGTGATGAGGACAGCACCGTAGCCGCAAAATTTATTTTCCGTAGCGCACGTGAACACTTGTGGAGCTTTCTGCGCTCATCATCACACCGCAGGAGGCTAATCAAACTCAACATTCAACGTGATGTGAAATATTGCTTGACGCTGGATAGCGTTCCATGCATCCCTATTTTGAAAGATGGTGCATTAGTAAAACTGGATTATCAGCCTCAACATATTCCTAGCGAAATATTACAATTTGGGACAAGCATTTAGATGAACAAGCGGATTCAAAATAAGTCATTAGTTCTCTTCATGTTTTTGATGAGTTGTGGAGTGTTTTTATCTTTCACAAAAAATGAAAAACGACATGCCTGCACTGAATCCACTTGGGGTTTTTTTGGCC
>JAYSWI010000097.1:0-7413 GCA_043718125.1 Flavobacteriales bacterium | reverse complement strand
TGGCAGAAATAGAAAACAGTGGAATGAATGATGAAGAAAAACTGAAAGAGAAAGACACACTGATGCGCGATTACGGTATCAAAAGTGATCGCATACACACCATCAGTCAATTGCTAAAAGCATATTCCGTTTTTGAAAAAGATGTGGACTATGTTGTGATAGACAACAAGGTGAAAATTGTGGATGAACAAACAGGCCGCATCATGGAAGGTCGTAGATATAGCGATGGTTTGCACCAAGCCATTGAAGCCAAGGAAAACGTGAAAGTAGAAGCCGCAACACAGACCTATGCCACTGTGACTTTGCAGAATTATTTCCGCATGTATCACAAGCTGGCAGGTATGACGGGCACTGCAGAGACAGAAGCCGGTGAGCTATGGAGTATCTACAAATTGGACGTGATGGTGATACCTACCAATAGGAACATTACACGAAAAGATCACGATGACAAAGTGTATAAAACCAAACGCGAGAAATACAATGCAGTAATAGATGAAATAGCAGAACTACGCGCAGCAGGTCGCCCCATTTTGGTGGGAACAACCACTGTTGAAGTTTCAGAATTGCTTTCTAAAATGCTTCGTTTGCGGGGTATTGATCATCAAGTATTGAATGCAAAACTGCACCAAAAAGAAGCAGAAATAGTGGCCAATGCAGGCCGCGCTGGCACTGTAACTATTGCAACCAACATGGCAGGTCGTGGCACCGATATTAAATTGGGTGCAGGAGTGAAGGACTCCGGAGGTCTTGCCATCATAGGCACCGAAAGACACGATTCGCGCAGGGTGGACAGGCAGCTTCGAGGACGTGCAGGCCGCCAAGGTGATCCGGGGTCATCACAATTTTATGTATCGCTTGAAGACGATTTGATGCGTTTGTTCGGAAGTGATCGCATTGCGAAAATGATGGACAAATTGGGCCTCAAAGAAGGCGAGGTCATTCAAGCAGGAATGATTACCAGCAGTATTGAACGCGCACAGAAAAAAGTGGAAGAAAACAACTTTGGTATTCGCAAACGCTTGTTGGAATATGATGATGTAATGAACTCGCAGCGCGAAGTGATTTACAAAAGAAGAAGACACGCATTGTTCGGTGAGCGTTTGAAACTGGATATCGACAATATGTTTTATGACCTCAGCGAAATGATTGTGGCCAACAACCACGCTTCCAAGAGTTTTGATAATTTTAAGCTTGACATGCTGCGTCAGTTTGGCATGGAGTCACCATTTGCAGAAAGTGAATTTACCGGAAGAAAAGAAGATGAAGTTGTTGCGGCCACCTATAACGAAGTAGAATTGAAATACAAAAAACGTGTACAACAACTTTCCAAGGAATCATTCCCTGTAATCAAAAATGTGCATGATAACAACACGCAGGGTTTCGTCAACATTGCAGTTCCGTTTAGCGATGGAAGAAAAGGTGTACAGGTGGGAGTGAACCTCGAAAAGGCATATCAATCGCAAGGTGCAGAGTTGATTGATGCGCTCGAAAAAGGAATAACACTGGCATTGATAGACCAAAGTTGGAAAGAACATTTGCGCAACATGGACGACTTGCGCAGCAACGTTCAATTCGCAAGTCACGAACAAAAAGATCCGCTTCTTATTTACAAATTTGAAAGCTATAATTTGTTCAAAGGCATGGTGGCAAAAGTGAATGGCGAGATTGCAAGTTTCTTAATGCACGCTGAGTTGCCTAAAGGCCAGACCCCCATGCGCCAATCACAAAATTCGAGTAGCACCAATAACCCAAGAGTAAGCACCAACAAAGCGGAAAGCATGAACATGCAGCAACATCGTGCAGCAGCAAATATTCAAAACATAGGCAGACCCACACGCAACATGCCGCCACAAGGGCCGCCTGTAAAAGCAGAACCCGCAAAGGCTGAATTGCGCACCAACAGAAATGATCCTTGTCCTTGCGGAAGTGGCAAGAAGTACAAGGCTTGTCATGGACAAGAGTGAGAAAAAACAATAAATTGAAACAAAAATTTGTCGCTTAACTTATAAGTGAATACTTTTGAACTTGCAATATGGGATGACTTTGGCGCAAAATGCACTTTCTATAGTGTTACAAAGGAAGGTTCAGACAAATGCGAAACAGATGACTTTTTTGAAACTTTTGAAGTTGGTGAGTTTGAGAACGAGAATCAAATACTACTGAATTTGATTCAAGATGTAATTGGAGAAAAGTATGGGGCAATAGAAGTTTTTTTTAACAGGGACAAAAACAACATCTTTGGATTACCTCCAAAAATTAAGAACACTGGGAAACAGATTTTTGAGATCAAAGAAATAGGATTTAATTTTCCACTTAGGCTCTATTGTTTAAGGATCAATGCAAGAATTGTAATACTATTCAATGGCGGTATCAAAGACCAAAGAACCGATCAAAAAAGTCAAATAAGTTTAAAGTTTTATGAAGCACAAGCATTTGCAAAACGTATCATCTCAGCTTTAAATGACGGACTGCTAGTGATCAAACAAGAAGAGGGTAGGATTACTGACTTTCAAGGCAACATCACAATTCAACTATGAAAACTCGAAGCAAAATAGCGACACGACTAAGGGAGAAGACTCCTGCGAGTATTCTTCTTTTTACAAGCAAGTATGCTGAACTTGTAATAAAGATAAATGTCTCCTTGCATGAGAAAAATTGGAGTCAAAAAACACTTGCTGAAAAACTTGGTAAGAACCAAAGCGAAATAAGTAAATGGCTTTCTGGTGCACACAATCTTACTCTTATGTCCATTTGCAAAATTGAAGCTGAGTTGGGCATTTCATTGATAGAAATAGTTCCTACAAACCTAAATAGCGCGAAAACAATTCAAGGTCAAATATTCATTTTGAAAAACAAATTGAATTCAATCAATGAGAAAAAGCTCGTGTTCGAAAAATCAGTATTTGAAGTAACGGAAGAAAATTCAAACCAAATTGCAGCTTAATGATAGACATAACCAAGCTTCATATTGTACAATTCAAAATTCTTAAAGGAAGTATTGAAAATGAGGAAGCACTTGATTCGAGTAAATTGGAGTTTGCATTCAATGTTTCTTACTCCTCTGGATTCAATGTGCCAGAGAAACTTGCCAAATGCGATGTAACGCTTGACATATCTGGCAAATTACCTTTATCTGAAAATGTTAGTGCCTCAGCGGAATTCAAGTTTTCATCCATTTTTTTTATAGAGCAGTTGGAGGAATTAACAAGTAAAAACAAGAAAGGTGTTACTCTCATCAATAAGGAACTTGGAGCAATATTGGCAGGAATCAACTATTCTACTATGAGGGGAGTGTTGCTTACACGATTGCAAGGCACAAGCTTGCAAGAGTTCATTCTTCCTGTCATTGATCCATTTCAATTACTTGATAAGTGATGCCGCTGCTTGTCACAAAAACAACTTGCGGTAGTGGCAAGAAGTACAAGGCTTGTCATGGACAAGAGTGAGAAAAGGAAATTCAATAATTTGAAAACTAAGCGTTGATATAAAAGACGTAACGGACTTTTAGTTTTTTCCATCCGGAAAACCAAGCTCCGCTGCGGTTTTTAGCACGTAACCTGCAGGCAAGTTGAAGAGGGAATCGTCTATAGCTTCCTTGCTCAGTTGTATGACTGTGTATTTCAATTTTATGCCTTGGCTCTCAAACATAAACTCCATAGCCATGCCAGGCAATGCACCGTGATTTGCTTCCCTATTGTCCACGTCTGCTGCGTACCATATTTCATATTCAATGGTGTCCTTTTTATCATCGCTTGTCCATATCGCTCTTTTGCACAAGTGGCCAGCTATTGTTTTTGTTCCGCTCTTCAATTCGAAGTTGCCGTTGGTAAAGTCCTTTTCTGCAATGCCATATTGCCCAGATTGGTTACGAGGTTGGAGCATTGCTATTTTTTGATCCATCATCTCCATACAAACGATAGTTTCTTGCTTCACGCTATCGGTTATCATTATCATAAGACCCAGTTCAGGAAGCGTCATTTCCACCCTTCTTTTGTGATGGTCAAGGTAGATTGTGAATGTGTTATTGAACATGGCCTCCATTCCTTTTTGTTCAGAAGGGAGTTCTACTACTTCCAATTGCACAGTCATTTTTCCTTCTTCGAATTGAGCTGCGATAGGCAACGTGAAAAATGTGGATACGCAGGTCAAGCAAGTTGAAATTATTTTTTTTGTTCTTGTCATTTTATGTCTTATAAAAAATATTATCTACGCAAGAATAACAAAGTAATTTTTAGGGACATCAAATAGGCCGCACTAAAAAGGTAGTACCAATACGTTTTTGATTTTCAAAAAACTTTTTGTTGCTGCTAGGGCGCAAAAAAACCACACGTTAGAAGCGTGTGGTTCTTTCTTTTGGAATTGTCTTTTATGCAATACAAAATTCCTTTTTGCCATTTGGCTGAATGCATCACATACCCTTTACTATCTTTTTACTATAGCTTTTTTCGCCCTGCAATATTTGCAAGAAATAAGTTCCGTTAGGTTGAGCACTTATATCAATCATATTCTTATATGTGCCATCGAAATTCTTTTTCATTTCTGTATAAACCTTGTTCCCGTCTGCGTCATAGACCACAACGGTTACATCATTTCTATCTGCAGTTGAGAACGATAAATTCACAACCCCATCACCAGGATTTGGGAAGAACGAAATTTCATCAATAGCCAAATCATTGGCTGTAGAAAGTTTAGGTTGAGCTGTTTTATTTACTGTAGCCAATTCCTCAGCAGTTACTTCCTCAATGCGAATTTTTATGATAACAGAAACACGTTCTTCGTCCATGCGGGCCATGTCTTCAAGCAGGCGAGTTCTCTCTTCATCAAGCATCAATTGTTGCTCGTCAATGGAACGCAGCAATTCTTGCATGTTTTGCTGCACATCCTCTGCATCCATATCAAATTCATAATCATAGAAATAATTGCCCCCTTCGTCCATGCCTTTGAAGTCGTGAAAAATGCGAAAGTCTTGACAACCGGATATACTTCGTTTTCCTATTTCACCCGTAATGTTTTTTCGTTTTCCATCGCGCAAAATGCTTAAGCTAATGGTGCTGGAAGGCGTTGTTTTTGCAATTTCATCCGCCAATTCATCAAAGCTATTCACCTTCACTCCATTATATTCTATGATGATGTCACCGTCCATCAACTCCATGCCTTGGGCCGAAGTTCCCTCTTCTATATTCACCTTCACACCTTCAATTGTGTTCTCATCATCATCCACGGGTACTACACCAAGAAAGGCGGTTTCTTTCAACTGCATTCCATCGCCATTCCATGCAAATGGTTGACAAATTTTCATGCTGTCATTTGGGAAAAAATTACTGAAACCTTGCGGACAAAGAATGGTGATGGAGTCCGCATCAAAACGAAAATTGAATTCTCTTAATAAGTCCAAATTGCCAAGCCGATCTATTCCTTCAATGTTTTCCAGGTATCCATCCCGTTGTTCGCTCCAAGGCATTAGAGCTTCCATTTCCTTCTCGCCCAAAGTGGCTTTTATCTTTTTCTTTTTGCCCTCGCGCAATATTTTCACATTCACCTCATCGGCCACTTTTTTCGATTGCACATATTCTATCACATCATTCAAATTGTCCACTTTTTGTTCATCTATTTCAATGATGACATCACCAGCCAAAAGCCCTGCATCTTGAGCAGCAGTGCCCTCAATCACCTCTGTGATATAAGCACCATCTGGTGCATTTTTTTCCGAGCCATACGCTGTCGTTTCTCTTAGCATCACTCCTAAAAATGGTCGCGATTGCATCCTTGGGAAACTGATATTGTCAGGCGGATCAATTGCCTCAGGCGCATCAGGACTAAAGTGAAAATGTAGGTTTTCCACTTGTTTATCCAAATCATATTTGTCAATTTTTATTTCGAACTCTTGGCCCGGCTTCAATTGCCCGAACTCGTCCAACACACCTATTTCTTGCAATACCTTTTGTATGTCTTCACCTTCGGCAATATCTACTTCGTGGGTTTCTTCAGTGGTGGTGCCATTCATATTTTTTTTGATATAAATTTTGGCTTTGCCTTGAGCAAATGTGGTAGTCAGAAGCATACAAGTGCAAACAAGCATCACCGACCGAGCAAGAATTTTTTTCATATTATTTTGAATTATTATTTGAGACTATTCGAGAGTACGAAACTAGAATGACTCCTTAGTTTTCGTTTGTTAAAGGGATCAAAAAGAAGTTAATGCATAATATTACACTTCCATTTTGAAAGACAAATTTTATATGATGAAATAGTGGATGATACATTTCAAAATTCCATGAACGGAAGAATTACATCATTGTTCTTTCTTTAGTTTGCGCTCGATTTCGCAACAATTATATCAAACAATATTCAATATGAAAATAATTCTGTTATCCATTCTAACATTGACATTAGCCATTAATAGCAAGGCCGAACCAAACACTATTTCCTCCAACTACAAAAAGAAAAAAGAAACACCTAAGGATGAGAAAAAAGAGGAAGACAAGTATGGCGACATTACAAAAAAATGTGTGAAGAGCGAAGGCTTATTCACGCTTTGGCGCGACACCACCAGTGGCAAACTATACTTGGAAGTGCGCGAGGATCAGTTGAACAAAACGTTCATTTATTTCAACCATATAGCAGACGCTCCTGTTGAAGCCGGCTATTTCCGGGGCAGCTATGGCGACAGCAAAATAATCCACTTTGCAAAAAACTTTGAGAAGCTGGACATAGTGCAAGAAAACACGAGTTTCTATTATGATCCAAGCAGCGAGTTGAGCAAGGCCAGCTCCGCAAATATCAATAATCCCATTCTCGCCAGCGAAAAAATAGAAGGCATCAGCGCGGACAAGAAATCATTTCTAATAGATGGCGATGCGGTATTTCTGTCAGAAAAATTTCAGATAATAAAATGGCCTAGCCCACCCGGTGCGCCACAGGGTTTACTTGGTGGTATCAGTGCTAGCAAGACGCGTGTGGAAGGCATCAACAATTATCCGCAAAACACAGAACTTACGGTGTCTTACGTGTATGAAAATTCTTCGCCCACCATCTGGTCCGATGCATTGGCCGATGCTCGAAACATTACTATAAAATATCAGCACACTTTATTGGAAGTGCCAACGGGCAATTTCGAACCACGTTTTGATGACCCGCGTCTTGGCTATTTCACTACCGAAGTAAACGACATGACCAGCTTCAGTGCCACACCCTGGCGCGATATGATACACCGTTGGAATCTGCAGAAAAAGGATCCCAAAGCCAAACTCAGCGAACCAGTAGAACCAATTGTGTATTGGATTGAAAACACCACGCCAATGGACTTGCGCCCCATCATAAAAGAAGCTTGTGAGCGTTGGAACGAAGCTTTCGCGGCCGCTGGATTCATCCATGCAGTGGTGTGCAAAGAGCAACCAGATGATGCCACTTGGG
>JAYSWI010000096.1:0-7444 GCA_043718125.1 Flavobacteriales bacterium | reverse complement strand
CCTTGACACATCCAGGTGCCATTGGCCATTAAAATGGCTACGCCAGAATCATCGCCTTCGGGTACGTTTTGGTTGCTGAAGTTTAAGAAAATTTGATCTGGTTCTCCAAAGTATTTAAAGTCGATGGTACCTGTGGGGTGTATGTTCAAAAAGTCATGGGGGTTTGTTCCATTGCCTACCGAGAAGGGTGTGCCGCTTTCTCCACCAAAGTAAGTGATGCGCGTATCGCCTTTGTCTTTTATCTCGAAGATGGGGTCTTGCGTTGTTCCATTAAAATTATGGATCGAGAAAGGCTTGCCTAGTTCTCCACCAAAGTAGGTGATGCGTGTGTCGCCTTTGTCTTTTACCTCTAAGATGGGGTGTTGAGATATACCATCGTCATTATAAATCGAGAATGGCTTGCCTTGCTCACCTCCAAAATATGTGATGCGTGTGTCGCCATCTTTTTTAACTTCGAAAATGGTCTGAGGTGTCGAACCAATTTTCCCAATTCGAAATTTATAGTCAGCATCATTTTGACCCACAAGGTTGTCGTTTCCCACTATCAAAGAAGATGAGAAGCACGAGCCTTGTACATATAGCTGTGTTAATGGAGCATCAGTCCCAATGCCCACTCTGGCAGGGCATCCCACTCCGGTAGATATTATTCCATAATCGATGGTTGAACTGGAATGCCAAGCTGGCAACGGCAAAGGTTCATCAATTTTATAAATGCAATCTGCCACATTCAATGCGTACAATAAATCTTCCACGCTTCCACCCTTCAATATCCCATTTTGATCAAGATATGTAAACCTAATCGGCCCTGCTGTTGCATCCACATAATTGCCCAAGGTGATGTCGCCATCCATCCTAAATGCACCATTGACATGCAGCGTTGCACTTGGGTTGGAAGTACCAATGCCTGTCATTCCAGAATCTGTAATCCTAAATCGTTCGAAGTTTGCTGTTTCAATTATCAGATCGAAACCCGTGTTAGTACCAAGTCTTGCATCGGTGCTTACGTTGTTGCCATTCATCACCCATGTTTGGGTCCAACAAAAGTTAGTAATAAAGATGAAAACAAACAAAGGAAAAACACCTAGAAGCTTTGTGCGTAGTGCGATTTGCGATTTGCGATTTGCGATTTGCGATTTGCGATTTGCGATTTGCGATTTGCGATTTGCGAATGTAACATGGCGAAATAGATTTAACTGTTTAATGAATAACAAACGTAATTCCAATTTTCGAATTTGCAAATTTTGTTGAAAAGTTTTTACTCTGATGTACAAAACAACACTTACAAACCTTAGATATCAAACACGGATTTCAGTTTAGGTGTCTTGAAAATTTCTTAAAAATTAAAACCAACGAAGAGGTTTAAACTCAAGCTCCAGGCATCAAAATAGAACATTGCGCTACTGTTGACAGTGGCGCGTGGCAACACCGTTTGAAACATGAACCCTGCATTTATTCGCTCCACCAATTTTGAATTTTTATTTTCCCTTTTGTCAAAATAATATTTCATCCCCAACCCAAAAATTGGGAGCACTTTACTCGAAACTTTAAACTCGTCAAAGCCCAATTTTGAAAACTCTGCTTCGTCATTGATCAAAAAATTGTTTTGAAACATCTCTTGTTTTTTTCTGATGTTGCGGTAAACAATCCCGACCTCGCCAAACCAACTCCATGGCGAGCTGCCGATACTTTGTAGCCATCTTAAGCGCACAGGAAAATTCAGTGTTTTTACCTCAGTTACCTTTTCTTGCACCGCAATGTGTACTGTATCTATTTCCCCATTTGGCCAGTCGGTAAAGAAAAAATATTCTAAAATCATTTCGCCATTTTCCTTGTAAAAATGCAATAGACTATCCTGCATCAATTGGTTTTCATCAGTAAAAACGGTGGATAGAAATTTCATTTTGTTGCGTGTGACACCAGCATGTAAACTGAGCCGCTTTTCTCCTTGACTGCTGAATGAAAAAAGGTTCAAACCAGCGTCACATCCATAACTGAGATTATACTGATTGCTATTGTTTCTTCCCAGATAAACATCAAGAGGTTGCTGATCGGTTATAGAAGTTCCATATTTACTAAAAGTGGCATTTGGACCAGTACATATTGAAAAATTCCCAGGCAGATGGAAATTTTTTCTGATTTTTTTCACATCATTTAAGCACTCTTGTTCCACTGAATCCAAGTTAGTTATTAGGTCTTCCTTTTCTATATATATGTATTCATCATCAATAATAATAGTATCCGCAATCCATTCTAGATACTCCATCTCATGTTCAAATTCCATTGCGGATTCTACTTGATAATTGATTGAATCTACGGCTCGCTTTATTAAGAATTCATTTTTGTTTATAGCGAATAGATGATTACCAAAAACAAAAAGCAACACAGTCAATGCTGTGTTGCTTTTTGTTGATAATATCTCTAATACTTTCAAGGTGCTACGGTGCTAATGCCGTGCAATTTAGTTAGCAAATCAAATCTAAATTTTTTTCTGAATTTTTTGACTTTTATCCTTCAAAACTCCTACCTGTAATGGTCTGCCTTTAGTTTGTTTTACCGGTTCCACTGTTACTTCCTTTTCATTATTAGTGGCTGCAACTTCAACGGTGGTTGGCAAGCCATTATCTACCCTAGCGATTGGCTCTAATGCTGAACTTTGAGGCTGCGTATTCCCCGCTTCAACATACTGTCCATTATGCACACAAGCACCTTTGGGATTGTCGTTTGCCTTCGCACAATTTGTAGCCGCAGTATTCGAATTGGATAAGCAGACAGAGCTAATTGACGATGTTGCTTCGGTGGTTGTTAGATCCATTCGCACTTGTTCAGCTTGTTGCGGTTGAATTGGCGATAGCTGCATCATACTATTATTAGCAACATGTTCATCTTTTTGAAGCGCAACCGCAGTAGCACTTGCGCCAATTCCAAGCATCAGCAACAGGTACCACATATTGAAACGGGTAGCACTTAGCTTGGTGAAATTGCTCCACCAAAATGCTCTGCGCATTTTGCTATACGCTTCTGTTGGCACATCTGGTGCATAGCCAAATAGGCTACTTTTTACTTGTTCGAAAAATCTTTCTTCGCTCATCTTACTTGCATTTTAATTTTACTCAATATGGCTAATTCTCTCTGTAAATAATTCCTTGCTCGGCTTAGTTGAGATTTTGAAGTATTCACATCAATACCCAACATGTCGCCTATTTCTTTGTGCATAAATCCTTCTACCACGTACAGATTAAACACTGTCTTATATCCATGCGGTAGTTTGGTGATACAACCCATCATTTCTTCTGCCGTGTATTCACAGTCTTCAAAAGAAATGGGATCATTTTTGTGTTTTACCAAATCATCCACATCCAATTGATAGGCGTGTTTTAAATTTTTGCGGTATTGGGTGATGGATGTGTTGACAGCAATTCTGCGCAACCAACCTTCGAAACTTCCATCGTGATGGTAGGTGTGTATATGGTTGTAAATTTTTACAAACACTTCTTGTAGCACATCCTGCGCTTCCATTCTATTCTTCGCATAGCGCAAACAAATACCGAAAAGCAATGGAGAAAACTTCTTGTATAGCTTGTCCTGAGAGCGTTTTTCACTCTTAATACAACCTTCTATCATTTCCAAAATTTCGTCCATTCGTGTTGTAAAACTATTAGTGAAGGATGGAGGTTGCGCAGAGGTTCGAAAAGTTTGAACTTTTTTTCATTGTGCAATTTTCCGTAATCACAAACTAATCCTTATCATAGTCAAAATCTTCTTCGTTTAGCGGCTTGCTCTGCCGTTTATGAATTTTGTAATCTCTAAATTTATCTTTCACATAAATCAAGAAATCATATTGCGAACTTGATTTTAGAAAATCGTCTGAAACGTGCATGTAATCAATGAAATAGTCAAATTCTTCTTTATCGAGATCAATGATATCGTAGGCTACGTAATGATGAAAAAGTTCCCTCAACAAGTCGCGCCTGCGATCTTCATTTTCAAGTTGCGCAACCAGTCTTTTACTTTGTTCTTTTTTGCTAAATTGTTGATATAGAAAAGTAATGGGGCTTTGTGCAGCATTGATTCCACTGAGCATATAATCATTTTCATTGTAGCCAAGGCTGGCTATGTCATTCTGAATTCGCTCCAAATCGCGCGGTGCGAAAATGACTACTTCGGGCATTCTGTATGCCCTTACATCCAGATATATTTCAATTTCAAAATTCGATTTTGAAGCCGAGTCCTTAAACGAAAATTCACGCGATGAATAACCCAATGAAGTAATTGTAATGACATCATTTTGAAGGCAAGAAATTTGAAAAGTTCCATCCGATTTTCCAAACTGACCCGCTTTTGATCTCATGTTGATGATGATGGCATTGCTCAATGGTTGCGCATTTTCGTCAAATACTTTTCCCGTGATATTGATTTTTTTGAAGGTGCTATCCGTTTGAGCACTGCAACTTTCAACCGTCAATACCAAACTAGATACTAAGAAGAATATAATTTTTTTTTTCAACTTCGAAATTTTTTTTCGGGCTTGGCAAATATCTGTCCAGTACCTGACGATCAGCACATACCAATTTGTTACAATTCAAATCAATTCAGATCAACTCTTTGATAGATTTCCATAAATGGTAAGAAACTATGAGTGATGAATCCTTTTTTTCGCAGCAAATAATTTAATGATAATATGAAAAGGAAAGTGATAATGTTTTGGTTGTTAGTTGCTCCGTCTTTGATGGCACTAGCGCAAAGTGCCGATGAACCCGACTACGCAAAGCAGGAGGCTGAAATTAAGTTGCAATGGCAACATGCGGATTTTGAGAAAGATGGACTGCCCGGGACAAGTTCAGAAAAAGCATACGCTGAATTATTATCTACAAAAAAATCATCCACAGTTATAGTTGCCATTATTGACAGTGGCTCTGAAACTTTTCATTCCGATTTAAAAAATAATATCTGGACCAACGAAGATGAAATTGCGGGCAATGGAATGGATGATGACAAGAACGGATACATTGATGACATTCATGGTTGGAGTTTTATAGGAGGCCCAAAAGGAGATGTTGAATTTGACAATCTTGAATTTACCAGAATATTTATTGACTTGAAAAAAAGATTTTCCGACAAAGCGGAAACTTCAATTACCTCCGAGGAGAAAAAGGATTTTGAAAAATATCAAAAAATGAAATTGGAATATGAGAAACGATTGCAGACGGCCAAAGAGAATGAGCAACTATACACGCAAGTAAAAGAAACATACGACATCTGTAATAACTTGATGAAAGAACACCTTAATAAAACCGAATATACCATTGACGAGGTAAAGGCTACTGATGCATCAACGGAGCAGATGGCGGCAGCGAAGGAAGTGTTGATCAATCTTATGGAAAGCGGATTTCCTGCGGACTTTAAGGCATGGAAAGAACAAGTTCAGAATCCATTAAAGTATCAACTCAATCTTGAATACGACTCTAGAAAACTGGTAGGTGATAACTATGCTGACAGCAACGAAAAATATTATGGAAACAACCATGTGGATGGCCCACACAGCGACCATGGAACGCATGTTGGCGGCATAGTTGGAGCGCAACGCAACGGTTTTGGAATAGACGGAATTGCTGCCGATGTAAAGCTGATGATAATCCGGTGTGTGCCTGATGGTGACGAGCGCGACAAGGACATTGCAAACTCAATTAGATACGCCACCGACAATGGAGCGCGTGTTATAAATATGAGTTTTGGCAAAAGCTATTCGCCTCAAAAGGAAGTGGTAGATGCCGCAGTGAAATATGCAGAATCGAAAAATGTATTACTCGTTCATGCTGCTGGCAACGACAATAAAAACACCGATACAGGCTTCAATTTTCCAACATCAAAATATCTTGACGGAACATTTTGTAGCACTTGGCTTTCCGTTGGTGCAAGCGGTTTGAGCAAAGATGCTCTTGCAGCTTCATTCAGCAATTATGGACGAAAATCAGTTGACTTATTTGCACCAGGTGTCGAAGTATTTTCTACCGTCATGGGTGGTAAATACGAAAAAAACGATGGCACCAGTATGGCTTCGCCCGTGGTGGCAGGTGTTGCGGCTGCTCTCTTGTCCTACTACCCCAATCTATCGGCCAAGGATGTAAAACAAATTCTGATGCAAAGTGCAGCAAAATATGGCAAGCAAAAAGTGATGATGCCTGGTAATGCCAAGAAGAAAGTGAAGTTCAAAAAATTAAGTGTAACAGGTGGTATTGTGAATTTGTACAACGCATTAAAATTGGCTGAGACTTGGAAATAAATTTCATATTTTCTCTTGAATATACCATCTAAATATATCGAACTTGCCGTGGACCAAGTGGCCAGTTTGCCTGGCATAGGGCGCAAGACTGCCCTGCGTTTAGTGTTGGAATTGTTGAAGAGAAAACCGGAAGATGTTGCACGATTTGCAAATGCCCTAACAGAAATGCGTGAACACATTCAATTTTGTATAACATGCAACAATCTGAGTGACGAAAAAATTTGCAATATTTGCTCATCTCCATTTAGAGATGCTGCACTCATCTGTGTGGTGGCTGACATCCGCGATGTGATGGCCATAGAAGGAACCGGACAATACCAAGGAAAATACCACGTACTGGGCGGTATCATTTCACCCATGGATGGTATTGGGCCATCTGATTTATTTATCGAAAATTTGATTGAACGTGTCAAAAACGAAGATGTCAAAGAGGTGATATTGGCATTGAGCGCAACGATGGAAGGCGAAACCACTTGCTTCTATCTTTTTAGAAAATTGGGCGAGTACAATTTGAAAATTTCATCCATTGCAAGAGGTGTAGCAGTAGGTGGCGAACTTGAATACACTGACGAGGTTACGCTGGGTAGAAGCATTGTTCTTCGCACCCCTTACGAAGTTTCATTGAAGAGATAAATTTGCCTTATGATTTTTACCGACAAAGACGAAAACAATCTAAAACAAAGAGGACTCAACAGTGCCGAAGTTGCATCCATCATCTATCGCTTTACACACGAAACCAAACCGCTCAGGCTAGAGCGTCCTTGCACACCAAGTGATGGAATTTTGGCTCTGAATGCCTCATCGTGCAACAAGTACATGGAGTTGTTCGAGGTGGAAAAGAAAAAATTTTCGATGTTGAACTTTGTGCCCGCATCGGGCGCAGCCAGTAGAATGTTTAAACATTTGTACAACTACAGTGCGGAAAACACATCAGAACTTACCGAAGAATTTATTCTCAATTTTGATCGCTTTCCTTTTTTAGAATCATTGTCTAAAGTGATGCAGAGGCGTGGTGACTCTTTGTCAAAAAGCATAGCAGACAACGATTGGAAAAAAATATTTGATTACATCTTAAGCGAGAGGGGTTTGCATTATGATGCGCAACTTAAAGGACTTGTAATTTTCCATAAGAATGGCCCAAATAGCAGAACAGCATTTGAAGAG
>JAYSWI010000095.1:0-2551 GCA_043718125.1 Flavobacteriales bacterium | reverse complement strand
GTTATTACGGACAAGTGCTGTGCATGGCCGCAGCCCATGTCGGCAATTATGGCGTGCATGATGCCGAAACGGAATCCGAAAATTGCAAAGTCGCAGGTGTTTTGATCAAGAATTTTTCGGATACTGCCAGCAGAATTGGCCCAATTGGAACACTCCATAATTATCTTGTAAGAGACAACATAGTTGGTATTTGTGATATAGACACAAGGGCTTTGGTACAGCACATAAGACAAGCCGGAGCCATGAATTGTATTGTTTCTTCCACTGAGTTAGACATCCATAAACTATCCGGACTATTGGCCAAGACACCCTCTATGGAAGGCTTGGAACTTTCTTCGAAAGTGACTTGCAATATGGCATACACCATGGGTGAGCAAGACGCATTGTACAAAGTAGCAGTACTCGATTTGGGTGTTAAAAAAAATATTTTGCGTTGCCTTTCAGACCGAGGAGTATTGCTCAAAATTTTTCCAATGTCATCAACACATTCCGAGATAATGGCTTGGCAACCTGACGCCATGATGTTCAGCAACGGGCCGGGCGATCCTTCTGCAATGTCAGAAACCATAAAACTTATTGGGTCATTGATAGCAACTGAAATTCCGTGTTTTGGTATTTGTTTGGGACACCAGCTCATTGGGCTATCGCAAGGTCTGAAAACAGAAAAAATGTATAACGGACATCGTGGAATAAATCATCCAATAAAAAACTTGATGACCGGCAAATGTGAAATAACAAGCCAAAATCATGGCTTCGTTATCTCCCAAGAAAGTATGCGCAACCATGATGATTTTGAAATTACACACATCCATCTTAACGACCAAACAATAGCAGGAATGCGAATGAAAAGCAAACCAGTATTTTCGGTTCAATACCACCCGGAAGCCAGTGCTGGGCCGCACGATTCGCGTTATCTGTTCGATCAATTTATTGTTCACATCAAAGAAGCAAAACTTCAAAATGCTTAAGAATAAAATCTATCATCTAACATCTTGCTTCCAACATCTTGCTTCTAAAATCTTGCTTCTAAAATCTATCATCTAAAATCTTCAATCCCAATATGAGCACCATCGCAAAAATTCAAGCACGTCAAATACTAGATTCACGCGGCAATCCAACCATCGAAGTAGAAGTACACACTACCAGCGGACATACAGGCCGCGCTGCCGTGCCCAGTGGAGCAAGCACAGGCATACATGAGGCGGTTGAACTGCGCGACATGGACAAAGGAGTTTATCTTGGAAAAGGTGTGAACAAAGCAGTACAAAATGTAAACACAACATTAAACGATGAGTTGATTGGAGCCTCCATTTTTGACCAATCAGGTATAGATAATACCATGATTGGTTTGGATGGCACTGACAATAAAGCCATCATTGGAGCCAATGCAATACTTGGCGTTTCACTTGCCAATGCACGAGCAGCAGCAGAAGCCATCGGAATGCCACTATACCGCTATGTGGGCGGTGTTGGTTCCAACACGCTCCCTATTCCGCTCATGAATATCATTAACGGTGGCGCCCATGCCGACAACAAAGTGGATGTTCAAGAATTTATGATAATGCCCGTTGGTGCAGAAACTTTTAGTGATGCGTTGCGCATGGGTGTCGAAACATTTCATCACCTTAAAGACGTGCTAAAGAAGAGCGGACACAGCACCAATGTGGGCGATGAAGGCGGCTTTGCTCCAAATTTAAAAAGCAATGAAGAAGCACTTCAATTTGTGATGCAAGCCATAGAAGCCGCAGGCTACAAGCCAGGCGTGGACATTTGTATAGCATTGGATTGCGCCAGCACAGAGTTCTACAATGCAGAGAAAAAGAAATACATTTTGGAAAGCACAGGCGAAGAACTCAATAGCACAGAAATCGTGGCTTACTGGAAATCTTGGTGCGACAAATATCCCATCGTATCAATAGAAGATGGATGTGCAGAAGACGATTGGGATGGTTGGAAACTGATGACAGAAGTACTTGGATCGCGCATTCAACTTGTGGGCGATGATTTGTTTGTTACCAATGTAAGCCGCCTTGCTCGTGGCATTAGCGAGGACATTGCAAATTCAATTCTTGTAAAAGTGAACCAAATTGGTACCTTGACAGAAACCATTGCAGCGGTACAAATGGCCACCAAATATTCTTACACCAGCGTGATGAGTCATCGCAGTGGCGAGACCGAGGACACCACCATAGCGGATTTAGCGGTGGCACTCAATTGCGGTCAGATAAAAACTGGAAGTGCATCGCGCAGCGATCGCATTGCCAAATACAATCAACTACTGCGTATAGAAGAACAATTGGGAAAAGCAGCCATTTATCCAGGCAAAAATTTTCCTTATCTGACATAGAATCCATCATTATTCTGGACGGAAATTTTTCAATTGAAAATTAGAAATTTCTCGAAGTCATTCAAAATTTAAACGCTATCTAAAAGATACTTACTTTTCATATTTTCATACTTCAAAACTTTGAAGCGCATTCATAAGAATGCGCTTTTTTGCTTGCTTACTTTCGGCTCAATAGTTGAAAAAACGTATATACACACCCATTCC
>JAYSWI010000094.1:0-7483 GCA_043718125.1 Flavobacteriales bacterium | reverse complement strand
GAACCTTCTTCTAACTTGTATGAAATATGGGGACGTTCGGCTTTTTCTCCTCTTGTGGGATACAAAAAGGTTTCTACATCGCTAATAATTTCTTTTATATCTGCAATGTCAATATCAATGGGTTTTAGTGGCTTGTTACCTATTAAACCATCAATTTTAACTTCTATATAGCCTTGTTCTTCCACAGTGCAAGTTTACAATTTTTTTAGTTATTTTCACTTCCTACTTCGCAATTGCCTTTGCTTGAATGTTTAAATTTTGTTGGGCTTGTCGACTTCTGAATGGTCATTCTAATATTGACAATAACTATTCCCTGATGGTCCAATTTCAAAAACAACTCTCAATCACAGCAGTAATCAATGCTGTTTTACTCATCCCAGCCACTTCGGCTTGTTGCGGAATAATGCTTACATCAGAAAAGCCGGGTACGGTGTTCACTTCAATCACGAATATTTCATGCTCGCGCATTAAATAGTCGATGCGAATCATTCCTCTACAATCGAGTTTCTTGTAAATGTCCTCGCTGGTTTGTTGAATGTGCAATGTGATTTTTGGATCCAAATCCGCAGGTGTTATTTCTTCCGATGCTCCTTCATATTTTGCTTCGTAATCAAAAAATTCTTTATTAGGAATAATCTCCGTGATGGGCAACGCGGTCACTTTTCCATTCACCACTATCACTCCATTTGTAAACTCTCGGCCTTTCACAAACTCCTCAATGATGACATGATCATCTTCTTTGAAAGCCTTGTCCAAAGCCAAATGCAGCGACTCCATTTGGTTCACTTTTGAAGTTCCTATGCTACTTCCTCCACAGTTTGGTTTTACGAAACATGGTAAGCCAACTGAATGTGTAATGAATGTTGCACTGTATGGCTCATCACTTTTTAGTGTTAAACTTTTTGCAACCGTGTAGCCCATACTGCGGAGTGTTCTTGTAGTCGATTTTTTATTAAAGGTGAGTGCCATGTTCCCAACATTTCCTGTTGTAAATGGTAAACCAATCATTTCAAAATATCCTTGCATCAACCCGTCCTCGCCTGGGGTGCCGTGCACAATCATGAAGACACCATTAAAGGTGTTTTTATTTACACTAAAATCATTTTTATCCACGTCTATTTCTTGCCCATCTAATTCTGCAAACCACCGCTCGCGTGTGATTACAATTTTTGTGGCCACATACAAATTACTGTCAATATTGGCCATTACCATATTCGCACTTCTCATGCTCACCGCACTTTCCCCGCTGTATCCGCCACATACCACTGCTATTTTTTTCATCATCAATTTGATTAAGAATTATTCTCTCCAAATGTGTTTTTATTAAGATGGCATTCTAGCACAAAGCGAAATGCATTTGAACATCACATCGTTAAAAGCCAAGCATCAAGCAAACGATAATTGTTCAAGTTCTAGACTTTATCATTGCACTGCAACAAAATCAATCAATGAAAAAATCAATTGTTTCAATCTGTGCTATTTCTGCAATGCTATGCGCCTTCACTTTGCACGATGCCACCGTTACTTCACCCTACGTTTTTACCACCATAAAAAATAACGCAGCAGGTGCTACGGAGAACCAATGCGCTACAGGAACATGCTGGAGTTTTGCCACAATTTCTTTCTTGGAATCTGAAATACTGCGCAAAGGCGGTAAAGCTGTTGACCTCAGCGAAATGTTTAATGTAAGAGTAAATTATTCGCGTAAGGTGGATAGCTACATTCGTTTTCAGGGCAAACAACAGTTCGGTCCTGGCGGTCTCAGTCATGATGTTACTTTGGTTTTGAAATACGATGGCCTTGTGCCTGAGGCTGCTTATAGTGGGTTTTTGGAAGGGCAAAAGGAATATGATCACGGTGCTTTGGATGTCATTCTGGAAGCTGTTGTGAAGAGTGTTTTGGACAATAAACTGAACGAAAAAAACAACGATTGGAAAGTGAGTGTTGAGGGAATTCTTGATGCGAATGTTGGCAAAATTCCTAATGAATTTGAATACGAAGGCAAGAAATACACGCCTTCATCCTTTCGCGATGCACAGCAATTAACGGCAGATGATTATGTAAGTATTACCTCCTTTTCTCATCATCCATTTTATTCACAGTTTGTGCTTGAAGTGCCTGACAATTGGGCGAAAGCTTCGTACTATAATGTTCCTTTGAACGATATGCAACTCATTCTTGACAATGCTATAGATAATGGCCACACTATAGCTTGGGATGCAGATGTGAGTGAGAAAGGATTTTCATTTCAAGAGGGTATTGCGGTACTGCCTGAAGCAAGTGCGAACAAGGATGAACTTTGGAAAAATGTGGTGGTAGAAAAAGCCGTAACCCAACAAAATAGACAAGAAGGTTTTGACCAATTTAAGACCACTGACGACCACCTGATGCACATCACCGGAAAGGCGAAAGACCAGAATGGAAATATTTTTTACATGACAAAAAATTCTTGGGGAGTATCCAATATGTATCAGGGATATCAATACGTTTCTACCAATTATTTTCAAATGAAAACCATTGGCATCATGGTGCATAAAGATGCCATTCCAAATGCGCTAAAGAAAAAATTGGGGATAATTTGAAACGATAAATTGGCACGGATCAAAAGGACAATTCCTTTATCAACTTGCCATGTTTCCAATATGATTCTTTGATTTTTTTGCCTGAATCGTCATATTCTTTAGAGGTGCCATGCTCCCTCCCGTTGAGGTAAGTTTCTTCCGATTTCAGTTTTCCATTTTCATGATAAAATTTCCAAGTGCCATTTTCTAAGGTGCGTTTATATGCGCCTGTCCATTGCATTTTCCCAGTTGGAAAATAAACTTCTTCTTTGAGCAATTCATCCGATTCCTTATCAAAATAAAGCACCACATACTCCTTTCCATTGGCGTGTTTGCGCATCACACGCCTGTCCAGATTATCAGTCTGGGCCAACATATTTATTGGCAATAAAAGAAGGATGAATAATCGAAAAATCACAATAATGGTAAAGGGATTTGGTTTTTTTCTTGACTCGTTTAACTCTTATTCAAATAGGAAGGTTTCAATCTTAATCATTGATATAAACAATGAAAGACCCTGAATAGTTGATATTGCTACCAACCAAATTTCCGTTGTCCAATTCCCTTAGTACCATTTGAAAATTCACGGTTTCGTTGCCGCCTGAAATTGGCGCGGCAGTAATATGTACCGTACCTTCAACCGGCACATATTGACGCAAAGAATCGAGCGGATCGTTCACATTAAATTCTTCAATAAGCGAAGCAAATTGATTTATAGTATCGCCCTCGTTAATGTAAAAATTACCACCACCATCTATGTCCGATATTTGGATAATGGTGTTCAAACCATGCGTATCATATTCTCCAACAATTTGTGCATCGGCAGTCACATAATACCTTCGCGATTCTGTTATGCTAGAATCCGCTAGTACATAATTCGCATCCAACAAATTGAACGAGGTGCCGAACCAAGTAACGGCACCACAAAGGCAGACATACGGAACGGGCAGATAATCAGGGGTTTTTTTGCAAGCCGAAAAAGTGCAAACAATAGCCAAGGCAGCAAGAAAGTATTTCGTTTTTTTCATAGTTATGGATTTTTTTTGCCGAGCGAATTTAATAATTCTAAGTCAATTAAATGTGTTCAAAAAGCGCTGCGAAAATTGAAAGTTTTCTATTCGAAATCTTCATATAGCAAATATTTTCTTCGCATCAATTTGAAAATTTCAATCTCCGATTTCCATGTTGAACGCACCTCTGAAACTTGTGCTCCACGAATGATTTCTTTTCTCAACACCTCAGTTCCTGCTAGTTGATCAAAGAATTTTTCGCTGGCAAAAAATTTCGATTTGTCCGTGCATTTTTCATATAGACCAAACAGCCATTCTAAATAAAGTTCTTTTGAGGAGGCCATATAAAATTCACCAAACTCATGCAAGTCATGGCCCGTACATTTTTCGTTTTTGTGTGGTGGATTTGTAGCCACTCCGGGTATATTCCGTGGTGTGAATTCGTATTTCCCTGTGGTGTTTTTTGGGTATCCAATCACTTGAAATGGAGCTGTGGTTCCTCTGCCCACGCTCACTATTGTTCCCTCAAACCAACAAAGCGATGGATAGAGATACACAGCGGACATGTTGGGCAAATTGGGCGAGGGTGGTATGGGCAAATTGTAAAGGTCAAGATGCGAATAATTCTCACAAGGAATCACTGTTAATTCACATTTCTTTTTTCCTTTCAGCCACCCTTCTGCATTGATCATCAGTGCCAATTCGCCCACTGTGCAGCCATGCACCACAGGTATGGGATGCATGCCCACAAAACTTTGAAATTCCATTTTCAGCACAGGGCCATCAATGTAAAAACCATTTGGATTTGGCCTATCCAGAATAATGAGTTGAACATTGTTTTCTGCGGCAGCCTCCATCACATAGTGCATTGTAGAGATGTACGTATAAAAACGCGCACCGACATCCTGAATGTCAAAAATGATGACGTCAATTCCATGAAGCATTTCAGATTTAGGCTTCTTGTTTTTACCATAAAGTGAAATGATTGGCAAACCTGTCCTCACGTCTAGGCCATCCTTAATATGCTCGCCTGCGCCAGCCTCGCCTCTGAAGCCATGCTCTGGTGCAAATACCTTTTTCACATTGATGGATAATGAAAGGAGTGAATCCACCAAATGCGTTTGTCCGATAGTACTTGTCTGGTTAGCTACTACTGCAATGTTTTTTCCTCTCAACAGGGTTAGATAGCTGTCAGTTCTTGCTGCTCCAACTTTTATTTTAGTATTTACTTCCAACGCCTTTGTGGGAAATACCGGAACAGAATTGTTTTGAGCAGTAGAGCATGATTGCAAAACAAATGACAGCAAAAGAATAAAACCTGATTTTTTCATGACGTGCAAATGTGCTATTGAGAACTCTGAAAATTCAAACACCACACCATATACTTTTGGCCAATATCCTTTTCATAAAAGAGTTGAATCTTTCTGGTTTTATATCCAAACGCATATTGAAGGGCGATGACAAAAGTCAAATTTCAAGACCCATTGTGCGCATTGCGACTGTTGGTATTGCCATTGGAGTTGCATTGATGCTGTTGAGTCTTGCTGTTGTAAAAGGATTTCAGCAAGAAATTAGAAATAAAGTGATTGGATTTGGCTCGCACTTTCAAATCACTGCCAACGAGCGCAATTACAGTCGCGACTCGCAGCGTTTACTTTTTGATCAAGAGGTATATCAAACATTACAAAAAACGAAGGACGTAAAACACGTTCAAGTTTTTGCAACCAAGCCGGGTATCATCGAAACCAAAGAGGCATTGCAAGGTGTGATTATCAAAGGTGTTGGAAAGGATTTTGACTGGACATTCATTCAAGAATGTATAAAAGAGGGCGAACTTTTCGGTGCAGATTCTGCCGAAAGGAAATATGAAATCATCATTAGTTCATACATCGCTAGGCGAATAAAACTGCGTGTAGGCGACAAAACTAGCCTTTACGTTTTTAACGATCAGGCCGATCCGCGTCAAAGAAATTTTACAGTGAAGGCCATTTATGAAACCGGACTTGAGGACTTCGATGCACAATTTGTTTTCATTGACATTGCCCTTATGCAAAGGCTATCAAGTTGGGGCATCCGAATAGAGGCGCAAGTGGACAGCAATTGTTTTGAAGGCGTAATTCCTATCGGAGCCTTTGCTTTTGGGGGTGATGGCAATTTTGATTATCAATGGACGGATGCCAAATGGAGAGGCGAAGGGCCGCATGCACTGATAGCCAATAGCGACACTGTGGTAAGAGTGGTTGCGAACGACCAAATTGAAACTGTGCCAGACACAGCCTGGTTATCTATCGACTTTTTGGATGATAGTTCCAAGGAGTTGTGTAGAGCCTTTCATTCTAAAATTACAACCAGTGGAGGAAGCGATAAAAATTATATTGGTGGCTATGAGGTGATCATTTCAGATTATGATAAATTGATTGAAGCCGATGATCAGTTATTTGGATCACTGACCACAAAATTTTTACAAACTCAAAAAGTAACTGACCGCAATCCGGAAATATTCTCATGGCTGGAGATGCTTGATATCAATGTTTATATCATCATTATTCTGATGATTTTTATTTCCATTGTGAACATGACTTCGGCACTGCTCATTATTATTTTGGAAAGACAAAACATGATAGGAACGTTGAAAGCATTAGGCATTCAAGATGGCGCAGTGCTTTCCATATTTGTTCGCAATGCGATTTCAATTATTGGTAAGGGCATGCTTTTGGGCAATGTTGTAGGAATTGGTTTTGCGTTTATTCAATGGAAATTTGGACTGATTGGGCTGAACCCTGAAACGTATTATGTGGACAGTGTACCCATTTCTTTTGATGTCCTCAATTTCGTTCTACTCAACATTGCAACACTTGTGGTTTGCTCCATTTGTATGGTTCTGCCCGCACTTTATGTGCTGAAAATTGCACCAGTAAAAGCGATGAGATTTAGCTAATTTTCATCCATTGAAAAACGTTTTCGCATACCAAAATTTACGCATAGAGTATCACATCTTTGGTGATGGGTTGGAGACTATTCTTTGTTTCCACGGTTTTGGCCGCAGGGCGGAAGACTTTGAAGTATTTATTCCGCTGCTAAAAGAAAACCAGCGTATGGTTAGCATCAATTTGTTTGCACATCAAAATAGTTTTTTTCCAGAAGAAAGAATTGGCCAACAGCCCTTGATGCCGCAAGAATGGAAAGCTTTGCTTGAAGCATTTTGTAATGAATTATCAATTCTTAAATTTCATTTGGTTGGGTACAGCATGGGCGCAAGGGTTTGCATGAAAACACTTGAGTTGATGCCAGAAAAAGTAATGAGTCTTTTGCTGATCGCGCCCGATGGACTGAAAATAAATTTGTTGTATCGCTTTGCCAGTAGCACCATTTTGGGAAAATGGATGTATCGCAAATTGATTCATCACCCGAAACCATTGTTTGCTGTCGCTGACTTTTTGCACGCTATAAAAGTGTTGCATCCTAAACTGCATCGGTTTACTTATGTGCATTTGGATACCACCGAAAAACGTCAACAAGTGCACGATGCTTGGTTGATTTACAAAAATATTTTTCCAAATTTGGTAGCAGTGGCGAAGATCATCAACGAAAGAAAAATCGCATTTAACATGATATTTGGAAAACATGACAGCATAATTAGACCGGAGCTTGGTATTGGGTTTTGTGCAATTTTGGGTACTGAAAAACATTTACACATTGTGGATTCAGGCCATCGTTTGATGAATGAAAAAACAATGAACTTCATCGCTGAAAAAAAAATTTGGCCCTAATGAGTTTAAGAGTTTTTGTATCTAATAACTGATTTTTTGCAGTTTATACCATTTCTAATTATGAATTAGTCCGTTTTATTTTGCGCCTCACTTGTGTTCTCTCCGGAGGAGAGAAAAAGGCTGGCCTACTTCATAATTAGAA
>JAYSWI010000093.1:0-2564 GCA_043718125.1 Flavobacteriales bacterium | reverse complement strand
AAAAACGCAACTGTAATCAGCCAAGAGGAAAATGCACTACAAACAAATATTGAATGTGCGAAAGAGATAGCCAGACTGCTTAGACTACGAGATATGGGCGGCATTATTTGTATCGATTTTATAGATATGCAAAATCGCGATAACCAAAAGAAGTTGGTGGACACACTGCGCGAACACATGAGTCAGGATAAGGCAAAACACAATGTATTGCCTCCAAGTAAATTTGGTGTGGTTGAAATAACCCGCGAACGTGTGAAACCTGTTACTAAAGTTGTAACAACAGAAAAATGTCCGAGCTGCGAAGGAAAAGGTGTCGTTCAATCTTCACTTTTATTCACCGAAGAAATAGAAAATAATATTCGCTTTCTATCCGAAGAAGGCATCAGAAAAGACATTAAATTGATAGTGCATCCGGTGGTGGAAGCCTATCTGAATAGAGGCTGGTGGAACAGTATTTCGAAAACATGGCGCAAGAAATACAAACTAAAACTGCTGGTGGAAGCATCTTCCAAATCTGCATTCCTAGAGTATCATATTCTTGATAAGGAAGGCGAAGAAATTAGTCTTTAATGTGTGCTCAGTGCTTTTGTATCTAAAAGGCATTGCCCTCGATTTTACATTTTCAAAACATAGCCGTAACCAAAGTTGCATTGGTTTTACAATGGAGTAAGATGAAGTTGTTAAAGCCTTAACCGAAGGTGAACATGGGGGCAAGACTATGGATATTCTTTTGTGGCAGCAAATCAATACCTATCATGCTTCGAATATTACATACGCTAATTATTGTCATTTCATCAATGATGAACTACGGCCAAGCCGGAAAAATTTCGGGCCGTGTTATAGATTCGAAAACAGGCGAATTGCTTGCAGGTGCAATCGTCCAAGTTGCATCATTAGGTATTGGCAGTGCGGCTGATGAGTTTGGTGTTTTCTGCATTCAAAATGTGCCCACTGGTGCGCATGAAGTGACTGCTGAATACATTTCTTATGAGACAAAAAAGATAGTTGGAATTCAAGTTGTAACTGGGAAGGAAACATCGCTTGATATCACATTGAGTTTAGCGCAAGATTCATTGTCAACTATTGAAATAGTAGAATACAGATTAACAAGTTCCGAAGCATCGATACTTTTAGAAATGAAAGAGGCTAAAGGTGTTGTAAGTGGATTGGGCGCAAGTCAAATTGCTAAATCGCAAGACAGAACTGCCTCTGAGGTAGCGAAAAGAATACCAGGTGTGACGGTTGTTGACAATCGTTTTGTAATGGTACGCGGACTAACAGAGCGCTACAATGCGGTGATGATGAATGGAATTCTAGTGCCAAGCCTTGAGGCCGATGTGCGCTCTTTCTCTTTTGACCTAATACCAGCCATCGCCATTGAAAAGTTTCTTATCTACAAATCACCATCAGCAGATTTACCCGGAGAATTTGCCGGAGGTGCAATCAATGTGGTTACTAAAAATTTTCCTGATTGCAAACTGTCGCTTGATGCTAGTGTTGGTCTTGGTTTTAGACAAGGTACTACTGGACAAAATTTTATTAGCAACACGAATTCTAAAACTGAGAAATTTGGATTTGATGATGGCACAAGATTTCTGCCCGAAAATTTTGCACCCAATGTTCGAACTGTGACTGATGCAAACGAACTAACTGCATTGGGCAAATCGCTGCCAAATACTTGGGGCGTTGAAGAAGAAAACGCTACACCTGACATACGCAGCAATGTATCGTTTGGCTTCAGAGATGCTTTTGGCGCATTAAAAATTGGCAACATCAACTCCATAAGTTATTCTAACACACGCACAGCTTTCACAGCAAATAGACTGGATTACAATGTGTTTGATTTGAGCACTGGTCGCAGCGACACCGTCTTTCAATTCGAAGACCATATTTATCAAAAAAATGTGAACCTTGGGGCTTTGAGCAACTGGGGATTTGTGTACAAAAACCACTCATTGGATATAAAAACTTTGGTGAACCAAACTGGGATGCAGAGCAATACTCTGCGCACAGGACGAGCCATAGAGGAAGGCAACTACCGCAAAGAATACTCTTTTAACTATAACCAACGGACTATACTCTCCACACAAATTGGTGGGCATCATGATATAATAAAAGGCAGAGGCGATTTTAATTGGGCCGTTGCTTATGGCATGAGTCGCAGAAATGATCCCGATTGGAAACGCATACGTTACACTTCACCGCTGGATGGCAGCGATACCGCATTCCATGCCTATGTGCCTTTTGGTGCGCAGCCTTTTTACTTGGGCCGTTTATTTCTCGATTTGGACGAGGACATAAGAACCACCACAGCCAGCTATTCGCACAAAATATTGAAAACAGGAGAAAAGAATGAAGAAGATTTGTTCCTTTCAATCAAAGTGGGTTTTTATCACGAGGACAAGGACCGCTTTTTTAAAGCTCGCAATATTGGATATGCACAAGCCAATACTTTTCAGTTTGACTACTCGCAAGATTTGAAACCAATTGACCAAATATTGGCTCCAGAAAACATTAACTCCACCACAGGATTCAGATTGGATGAGGACACAAAAGGTTCTGAC
>JAYSWI010000092.1:0-7504 GCA_043718125.1 Flavobacteriales bacterium | reverse complement strand
TTTCATGTATCGACTTAATCTACAAACAGGACGTCCCGCTGGGATTAGCACCTGTAAATAAATGGTGAACCTATTCGATAAACATGTCACCCCTTTTGGCACAAGTGCCAGAAGAGTCCGATTATTTCATGTATCGACTTAATCTACAAACAGGACATCGCGCTGGGATTAGTACCAACTAATAATACCGTATCGGTATCTGTTTTAGGCCAATCTTCGCTACGCTCGATTCTCCTAAACAGCTACTCTAACGGCATTTACCCCCGCACTTGCGGGATAATTACATTCTAAGTCCATCCCGCACGTGCGGGAGGACTATTTTGAACCAAGAAATGGTATAAACTGTAAACGTGAACTTGTGCAAAGGTTTTTGAAAACGGTGTCTTGTAAACTCAGAAAGATGCAGATAAAAAGAACTCAGGTTCAAGCGCCTTCAAATAGTTGTTCCAAGACTTCAACACTTGATTTCCAATTGAATCTTTCTACCACAAATTCTCGTGCAGACTTCGCCAAAGCATTTGCCTTTTTTTCGTCATTCAACATCAGCAAAATATGGGCTGCAATTTGTGCATTTGTTTCTCCTATCATCAATTGTTGGTCATGTTTAGCTTCTAGCGGATGAGCTGCCAAAGCTGTGGTAACGCATGCCATTTTCATACTCATGGCTTCAAGTAATTTGTTTTGCAAACCACTGCCGGTTCGCATTGGCGCAACAAAAATTTGAGAACCGGCATAAGCCTCACGAATGTCTTCCATCCAGCCGCTTACATACACATTATCAGATGCAAGTTCTTGCACTGTGGACAATGGTGTAGCACCTGCAATGAGCAACTTTATGGTAGGGAATTTTTCTTTGATGATGGGTAATATTTCCAATGCAATCCTTCTGGCACATTCCACATTGGGCGGATAGCTCATATTGCCTGTAAAAACCAAATCATATTTTTTTATGGCTTCTCGCGGATTGAAATAATTGGTATCCACGCCATTGGAAACAATCACTATTTCATTTCTTTTTGGATGAAGTATTCGTTGTTGATCTTGTCTGCTGATGATGGTGTGCTTATCAAAATATTCAAAAATTAAATTTTCGTAAGCGGCCAATCTCTGTGCCTCATCGCGCACAAAGGGACGCTGCCACCATTGGCTTGCATCTAATCTTCGCTGGTATCCGGCACTCAGTGCATCCATGTAATCCAATGTTTTTTTGTAATGGTGCATGTGCTTCACATATTCTGATGTTCTAATAAGTTGACAGTATATGTGGTCAGGATGGATCTCTGCTATGATGCGTTGTAATTTTCTTGAAATGCTAGATTGAAAAAAATAATGCACTTGGTAAGGTTTATCGCTAAAGATTGCTCGAATTAACCTGAAAGCAATAAGCAATCGGCTCAATTGAAAAACATAAACATGAGGTGTAATGGTGCGCAAATGTGAGAGTGCAATTGCGCTTGGTGGATGGTCGCTAAGGCAACACAAATGCACCTCATGCTTGCGTGCTAATAAACAAAGTTGGTGGTATGCACGCAATTTGTCGCCCTTCTCCAAGGGCCAGGGTAAACGACTCACAAGCATCAACAATTTCATGCTTTGCAAAGCTCCTGATAAAACTGAATAAGGGACTGTGTGATGAGAATATTGTCGAAGTGTTGTTGCGCATGTTCGCGCCCACTTGCGCCCAAAGCTGTTATTTTTTCTGGATGCGCCATCATGTCGTCAACGGCTTTCAGCCAGTCTTCTTTGCGGTCGGCAAGTACAATATTTTTTCCATCTGTACAGTCAAGTCCTTCGGCTCCAAGTGTGGTTGAAATAACAGCTTTTCCCAATGCGAGTCCTTCTATTATTTTTACTCGAATACCTCCGGCACTCAACAATGGTACTATCATGATTGCCTTGCTTTGCATAAATTGAATGGCACTTTCTACCTCACCACACATCACCACTCCTTGATGATTTGATTTCATTATTTCTTCGGGCATATTGCGGCCGGCAAGGTACAATTTCAATTGTGGATGTTTGGTCAAGATAGCAGGCCAAATATGTTCCAAGAACCAAAGTATGCCTTCCAAGTTTGGTTCCCAATCCATAGCGCCCAAATGGAAAAGAGCGAGTTCCGGTTTCGAGTCTTGCAGCATCGGATAGTCCTTCAATTGCACTCCAAAAGGAATGGTGCGTATTCTTTTCTTAACGCCAAGTGCTAGAAATCTTTTTTTGTCCTCTTCACTTATGGCCGCTATGCCGCTCACTTCATTTAGCATACTCATCTCATAAGTGCGTAATTTTTTGCTGAGATAGTTGAGGTATAAACGTTTGGCGATGTTGTTTGCACCACGTGCTATTTTTTCCCAAATTACATATTCAAGATTGTGTGAGCGCAGGACCACCGGTGTGGTGCAAAGTCTTCTAATAGTAGCCAAATAGGGGGTCATAAAAAGACTTTCAAGATGAATAATGTCGAAGTCCTCGCGTTGCAAAAGTTTGGAGAGCTTGATGTCATAATCAGTGCTAAAGAAGCGGCTGATGTGATACGAATCGCTGGTTACAAAATTGGAAAAAGCATCTACGGCATTGATATGGGTATCTATATAAACTCCTTCAATAGAGGTTGAATCCAAATATTCTTGTGGCAAAACATCGGGATCGAAGTCGTGCTTTTGTGTGAATATGGTGAGTATTTTCACCTTGTGGCCTGCATCCAAAAGACCTCGTGTGATATTGTTCATCGCTATGCAACCCCCGTCACGCGCGGGCAATGGAGGCTTAAGGCAGAGTTGCAATATTTTCATTGAGAAACTTTGGGTGTTGATTTTTTGAATGGCAACAATAGTTTATTGAGCCATTTCAAATAAGTTTCTTTATCGAATATGGTGGATTCGCGCATGGCTTTCCACGTCAGCCAAAGTGCCAAGGGTAAAAATATTCCCGTGCTCATCCAGATTCCAAACCATGGTGGAAGGAAATTATATTTTGTGAGATTTTCGCCTGCCATGGTAAGCAAAATATAAGCAATAAAAATACCTAAAGCAGCAAGGGTGGGTAGGCCAATACCGCCTTTGCGAATAATTGCTCCAAGTGGTGCGCCCACAAAAAACATCACCATACAAACCACTACCAGATAGAACTTCCGATGCCATTCTATTTTGTGTCGGTTTAGTCTTTTCATATTGCCTTTTAACTCTTCTGCTTGCCTGCTTAATATTTCTTTATTCTTTTTTGAAGCCTCTTTTGCTATTGCTATTGCTCTATTTCTCTGCTCGTCTGGAATGGATAGAAAAAGTTCATTTTCCATGGCTTTGTGTACTTCAATGTTTTTAAAATCGAGGTGCAAAGTTTTTTGATTGATGTTTTGAAGTCGCATGGCCAGAGTATCATAGAGATAATCGAGGCTGTCAATAGCATCATTGAGTTGAGTGATAGTCATCAACTCTTCGGAGCGTTTCATTTGTTCCTCATTATCGGTGCTGAATGCAAGCGAACTGAGGTCGATACGAATAATGTTTTTATCAAAAATTCCGTGCACGTTGGCGTGTGCTAGATTTTTTTTGTTTTCGTCCTTTTGCTCATCATACATGTTGCCGTTGGTGAGGGTGAGCAACAGAAATCTCTTGTCTTCGGTTTGCTCCATCTTGCCTTGCTCCGCTCTAATTACGGTTCTGTTGCCGCGATTGCCTCCACGGTGGTCGTATATGAGCACATCATTGAGCTGGCCTGTTTCCTGATTGTTGCGCATGGCGCGTATGCTGATGCCATCAATGCCGTTGTAGAACACTCCGTCCGTAAGGCTCAATGAGGGCTTTTGTTGCATCACGTTGAACAGGATGGTTTTGAATTTGAGATTGGCAACGGGCCAAATATTGTTGGCAAAAAGGAAAGCTGTGAATGACAATACTATACTGAACATTATGAGTGGCTTTAGGATGCGCAACAAAGAAGTACCTGTGCTTTTCATGGCGGTCAATTCATTGTTTTCTGCAAGTGCTCCAAGTGTCATAATACTACTCATCAGTATGGCCAAGGGCAATGCCATATTCACCACTCTTGCCGATGCGTAGAAGAGAAGTTTTAGTATCACTCCAATGCCCAGACCTTTGCCCATCATTTCATCCAAATAGACCCAAATGAATTGCATTTCGAATATGAACATGGCAATCAGGAACGTAATCAAAAATGGTCCGATGTAGGATTTAAGAAGAAGTATGGATAGTTTATTCAAACTTAAAATTTGTGAGGGTACGAAGGTAATTTGGTTGTGTCTTGAATAATTGACTTGTGAGATATTGATGCGTAAAATGGATACAAATTCTTTCATAAAACTTAAAAGAGTTTATTGCAAAAGGCAATTCCAAATAAGACGCATTGGCCTCAAAAATTTATACCGTTGAGGTCATTTTTCTTTCGCCAATTTGTTGTCGCCACATAGCATAATACAATCCCTTTTCGGCCACCAACTTTTCATGGTTTCCTTGCTCTACTATTCGACCTTGTTCAAGCACATAAATGCGGTCAGCGTGCATCACGGTTGAAAGCCTATGTGCAATCAATATGGACATAATGTTTTGCTGTGCATGTATGTGTTTTACGGTCTCTGTTATTTCTATTTCGGTGATGGAGTCCAGGGCGCTTGTTGCCTCGTCCATGATAAGCAAGTTGGGGTTGCGCAAAAGTGCTCTTGCTATGCTCAATCTTTGTTTTTCTCCGCCCGATATTTTTATCCCGCCCTCGCCTATCATGGTGTTGATGCCGTTTTCTGCTCTTTGCAACAGGCGCTGGCAAGAGCTTTTTAGTAAAGCTTCCATTACTTGTTCATCCGTTGCATGTGGTTTTACAAAACACAAATTTTCTTTTATTGTTCCTGCAAAAAGCTGTGTGTCTTGGGTGACCATTCCTATTTGCTCGCGCAGTTGGGTATAGTCTATCTGGCTGCTCTCTATATTATCAAAAGTGATTTTGCCTAGTGTGGGTTGATAGAGTCCCACCAGCAATTTTACCATGGTTGTTTTGCCCGAACCAGAAGGCCCAACAAAAGCAATTGTTTCTCCCTTATTTACGCTGAAATTGATAGCCGACAATGCAGCACTTTTTGCAGATTTGTGTTGAAACGCAACGTCTTCAAATCTAAAATTATTGAGCGTTCCTAAATGTTGTGGCCGCTCTGGTCGCGGCTCTGCGGGGCGACTCATGATGTCTTCGAAATTTTTTAATGATGCTTGTGCTTCACGGTAAGTGGCTATCACATTGCCCATTTCTTGCAATGGCCCGAAGATGAAGAAACTGTAGAACATCAGCGTCATCACTTGGCCCAACGAGATGCTGTCTTTGAAGAGTAAAAAGTAGAGCAGAAATATGAGGCATGTGCGCAAAAAATTGACGGTTGTCCCTTGCACGAAGCTGAGTGAGCGGATGTATTTTACCTTTTTCAACTCCAGGTGAAGTATGCTTTTTGTAACACTGTTGAGGCGTCCAATCTCTTGCTTGGCCAATCCCAATCCTTTCACCAACTCAATATTGCGCAGCGACTCTGTGGTGCTGCCCGCCAACGAGGTGGTTTCACCAAGTATTTTTTTTGATACCGTTTTTATTTTTTTACTAAGCAAACTGCTGATGATGCCAAGCAACGGCACTGTAGCCAAAAAGATGGGGGCTATTATCCAGTGTACTTTGATGGCGTATATCACCACAAAGACAACACCCACCAAACTTTGAAAGAAAATATTGATAAAGGATTGAATGAATTTTTCGGAGTCTGATCTTACTTTTTGAAGTTTGCCCAAAGTTTCGCCACTGCGCTGATCTTCGAATACTTCGTAGGGCAGCTCCAACGAATGTTGGATGCCATCGGTGTACATTTTAGCACCCGTTCGTTGGATGACAACGCTTGTAAAATAGTCTTGAAAATTCTTTGCTATACGACTCACCATGGCCACCCCCATACTCATCAAAAGAAAAATAAATAGGTCGTGCGAGAAACTATTCCAATCGAATTGATAGTCGCTTTTGTGTACCCCAAGTTTATCTATTAGCTTGCCTGTGATGAGTGGGTCGAGCAATGAAAAACATTGATTGATAGCAGCCAACAGAAGTGCGAGCCACATCAATTTCTTAGATGGTTTGATGTATTGAATTAGAATTTTTAGATCGGAAAACATGGTGGCGAACTTACAAGAACTGCAAGGAGTAACTCTTGATTTGACTTAAGTTGAAACCTTCAAAAATTGAATTCTTCTCCAAAATTTTTAATGCAAAATCTCAACTATTCCAATTTGACATATCACCTCAGCCGTCATTTATACCGCTTTATCACTCCAGCCTTCAGGTCTTGCATGTACTGTCGCAGATCCATTTTCACTTCTTTGCTCATTATGATTAGGCCAATTATGTTAGGGAAGGCCATACCTAAAATCATCATATCAGAAAAATCGATGACTGCCCCAAGCCCACTCACAGTGCCTACTACAGTGCAAAGCATGAATATAACATTGAAGGTTTGTTTTGTCCATTTTTTGTCGCCAAAGAGATAGGCCCACGACTTCATGCCATAATAACTCCATGATATCATAGTAGCATACGCAAACATGATGATTGAAAACAACAACACCCAATCGAACCATGGGAACACGGATGTGAATGCCGCATTGGTCAGTGCTGAACCCGTCAAGCCTTGCGTGTCGCTAGCGAATCCTGTGAAAACCAAAACCAAAGCAGTCATGGTGCAAACGATGACGGTGTCGATAAATGGCTCGAGCAAAGACACCAGTCCTTCGGAAATTGGGTGCTCTGTTTTGCTTGCACTATGCGCAATACTGGCACTTCCTATGCCTGCCTCGTTGCTGAAACTTGCTCTTCTGAAGCCCATCAGCATCACACCCATAAAGCCACCCTTCATGGCATCGGGGTGAAATGCACCATTCCAAATTTGGGCAAACGCATCGCCAATGTGCATAATATTTGCACCTATAATAATTAGTGCAAACAGACAATAAACCACCACTGCAAAAGGGATTATTTTATCTGTAACACGAGCAATCGATTTGATGCCGCCCATTATCACAAGACCTATCAACACGGCCATTGCTATACCAAACCAAAGAGACGATATGACACCTTGTCCAAATGTTTCTTCCACTTGTGCAAAAGCCTGATTGGCCTGAATCATATTGCCTCCGCCCAAAGTACCACCTACACACATCACCGCAAAAAGCACTGCCAACACCTTCCCCAGTCCCTTCATCTTTCGCTTTGCCAAACCCTTGGAGAGGTAATACATCGGGCCGCCACTCACCTCGCCATTGCTGGCAATGTTGCGGTACTTGACGCCCAAGGTGCATTCCACAAATTTGCTACTCATGCCCAGCAGACCACAAACAATCATCCAGAAAGTGGCGCCGGGGCCGCCGATGGCAATGGCGATAGCCACACCGGCAATATTTCCCAAACCAACAGTGCCGGATACTGCTGTTGCTAATGCCTGGAAATGGTTTACCTCTCCATGATGAGATTCCTT
>JAYSWI010000091.1:0-2574 GCA_043718125.1 Flavobacteriales bacterium | reverse complement strand
CGACTCAGACTATTTTGACATCAGTCTTTGTATGGTGCCAATATTGCAAAAAGAAAATTCAGTATTTTATCTTTATGTGGAACAAGCCATGGCCAACGCATTGGATAAACCATACCGACAGCGTGTTTACAAAGTGGAAAAACAAGATGACACGCATTTCATAAGCCACATTTACACCTTAAATAATCCTACACAATTTATTGGCAAAAAAATAGGTGATCCAATTTTCAATTCTATCACACCTGACTCTTTGTTACTTAAAGATGGCTGTGGCGTTAGTTTGGTTTACGACCCAATAGGTTTTGTCTTCAGTGGATCAACAAAGGACAAAACATGCCCCAGTGAACGAAGTGGAGCCACCTATGCAACGGCCAAAGTGAAGCTGACCGAAAGCCAAATGGAATCGTGGGATCAAGGCTGGAATGCAGAGGGCAAGCAAGTGTGGGGTGCCACAAAAGGCGGATACGTCTTCATAAAAAAGCAATAGCTATTTTGCAATTTTGAGTATGAAAAGGATAATTATCCCAGTTCATTTCACCTTAGGAGAAATAATCAAAGCAGCTTTCATCGCAAGTTTATTAAGGCCAATGATGATTGCCATCATGTCCGTTGCGCTGTTGGGTTTTATTTTTTTCTATCCAATTTTTTTCGTCCGTTTTTGGGCTGCTTGGATATTTATTGCTATGCCACTTTGGATCATTTTTCTGGCATGGCGCAATTTCAAATCCAACCCGTTGATGCGTGAAAAACAGCGCATTGAAATAACCGAAAATGGAATTCGTGTTATTGGAGAATCGTTTTCAATGGAACGTTCCTGGATCAGTATTCACAGAGTGGATCACAAGTATTCATTCGTCTTTATTTGGCTTACCAAAAGGGCTGCCTATCCCCTATCGGTCTCGAAATTTTCTAAGGGCGATTTATCAATACTCAGCAAGATTGTGAAAGCGCATCCACATATAAAAAATGGTTTGAAACAAAGTCTTTAAATGATTGATTTAATAAAGGGCTGATTGAATTTAAGGCCTATGCGCTTCGATACGCCAAATCAAAAATCAATAATGAAAATCAAGGTCATAAGAATTGGTAATGATTTTTTTTTTTTTGGAACACGGATTGAACGGATTGAAACGATCTGCACGGATTCGAAAAAATGTGGAGAAACCCTTCTGCGCTGCAGAAAGATGACAACCGTTTTCTTCGAACTCAATTTTGTTTGGCATGGTTGCACGGAATGCTTTGCACCTCAAAATTGTATTTGTGTCCAAATATTTAGGCTAACGATGTTGGATTTAAGGAACAAACTTTTCAACAAAATTTGCAAATTCGAAAATTAGAATTACGTTTGTTATTCATTAAACAATTAAATCTATTTCGCTATGTTACATTCGCAAATCGCAAATCGCAAATCGCAAATCGCAAATCGCAAATCGCAAATCGCAAATCGCAAATCGCAAATCGCAAATCGCACTACGCACAAAGCTTCTAGTCGTTTTTCCTCTGTTAGTTTTCATCTTTATTTCTAACTTTTCTTGGACCCAAACTTGGGTGATGAATGGCAACAACGTAAGCACCGATGCAAGACTTGGTACTAACACGGGTTTCGATCTGATAATTGAAACAGCAAACTTCGAACGCTTTAGGATTACAGATTCTGGAATGACAGGCATTGGCACTTCCAACCCAACTTCAACGCTGCACGTCAATGGTGCATTTAGGATGGATGGCGATATCACCTTGGGCAATTATGTGGATGCAACAGCGGAGCTTATGCGGTTTACATATCTGGATCAAAATGGAATATTGAAGGGTGGAAGCGTACAAGATTTGTTTCTTGCAGTGAATGAAAAAGCAGATTGTATATTCTACAATGGACAGCCCATGCCGCTGCCAGCCTGGCATTCAACAACAGCTATCGAATACGGAATAATATCTACAGGAGTAGGATGCCCTGCCAGAGTGGGCATCGGTACTGATGCTCCATTAACACAGCTATATGTACAAGGCTCGTCCTTCTCATCTTCTTTGATAGTTGGAAACGACAATCTTGTGGGTCAAAATGATGTTGATTTTAAATTTAGAATTGGGAAAATTGGATCGACACCTCAGACCATTTTCGAAGTTAAAAAAGATGGCGATACGCGCATCACCTATTTTGGAGGTGAGCAAGGCAAGCCCTTTTCGATCCATAATTTTAATGGAACAACGCAAGACCCCATCTTCGAGATAAAAGACAAAGGCGATACACGCATCACCTACTTTGGTGGAGAGCAAGGCAAGCCCTTCTCGATCTATAATGTTAGTGGAACAACGCAAGACCACATCTTCGAGATAAAAGACAAAGGCGATACGCGCATCACCTACTTTGGTGGAGAAAGCGGCACACCCTTCTCGGTAGGCAATGGAACAAACCCCCATGACTTTTTGAACATACACCCCACCGGAACCATCGACTTTAAATACTTTGGAGAACCCGATCAAATTTTCTTAAACTTCAGCAACCAAAACGTACCCGAAGGCGATGATTCTGGCGTAGCCATTTTAATGGCCAATGGCACCTGGATGTGTCAAGGT
>JAYSWI010000010.1:0-2943 GCA_043718125.1 Flavobacteriales bacterium | reverse complement strand
CCATCATCTTTTATACAGCATTGATTAACACAATTCAAGTTAATCATTCACAGCACACCGTAGCGAAGATTGGCCTAAAACATATACCGATACGGTATCAATTCATCAAAGCCACCACTTTTCTCCGAAAACTAGTTTCAGGGTCTTACTAACAAATCTTATTATACTAATACCTGCTGCGGTATCACTCTCAGGTAAGGCGTCACAACCATATATCCTTTCGGAAATTTTTTGTCTGCCTCTTTAATAGTTAGTGCTTGGCTATGATTTAGTCTTCTCATTGCTTCCAAATCGCACATACTGGCACACTGAATTTGGAAGTCAGTGGTGTGCTGACTATAACACGCAGTAGGAGCATAAACTTTCTTCACAACTACGGGTATCACCCTAGAAGAACAGCATAGTTAAGCCCCACCTTTGCGACCTATGATTAATAGAATAGTGGTTATGATTGCAATCGCAGTTTCCCTGTCAGCTCAATCGCAGTATTTCAGGGCCGGCAGCAATGGAGGATTTTTTATAGGCTACCAAGCGGGTCGTTTGAACAATGATTTGGGGAATGTGGAAATCTACACGAGCCAAGTCAATGAAACCGCAAGCAAAGCGGACCAGTTTGGCAACATGCGCAACTACACTGGCTTGCACATTGGAGTTAGAACAAGTCAGAACGGAAGCAGTCGGGGTGGAGAGAGCAAATTTTCGCACTATGCTGGTAGCATGGAGGTCAGTTGGTCCAACAAGCGCAATGCCACCGATGCAGTATATGACTACGCCAAAATTGAAAATGGCGACTCCACCATCATCACCGTAGATGAAAAAATAAAAGTGCGACACAATGCGCTTCACTTGGGGTTTATGGGCAATAGCCTTTCGGGCCGTTGGTCTTATGGGATGAGCATGGACATAGGCATCCTCACCACCCTGCGCAAGCGCACAGGCGAAGGCGAGACAGGCAATTGGGAACCATGGTTTTTCAGTTTCAAAATATCAGGCGGTGGCATACGTCCGAAAACTCCAGTGGCGGGTATCACCCCTTTTCTACAATACAATTTGGGCCGTATCAATATTCGTCTTTACCGTCAAATAATGCTGCTGGATGGCAGCTTGCTTAACGCATCGCTTTTTGATAGAAGATTCAACCTTGGCAGCACAGGGATTTTACTCACAGCTCAATTTTAATAAAAGTGATTTCAAGCCAAAATTTCATTCCCGCCCTTATGCAAAAAAATCTGATAATAATTATGTTCATGCTACTCGCTCAGGCCTGTGCAGCGCAGTTTACCAGCGGCTTCAAATTGAGTCCCACTGCATATTACAGTCCATTCGTTTCGTTCCGAAAATTCAGCGATGATTACAACAAGGTCAATGAGCCATATCTCAAAAAGGAATTAGGAAATTTGAGTTTGATGACAGGCTACACCTGTACATTTTCCTTCACAATAAATGGGCTTTATTCCTCGCTGAACTATGACAGGCTGCACAGCGAAACCCGCGCGATATTCAACAATGGCAACAAGCGAATTTTTGATTTCACCACTAAGGTTATTTCTACTGACATTGGCTACTTCTATCATTCGCCCAAAAATGAAATATGCCTAGCTGCGGGACTAGGAGCTGTTACTAATGTGATGCGTGCCTACCGAAAGTTTGAGGATGGAACGGTGTCATACACTGGTGCTGGCCTTCTCTCAGGCGAGTATCAAAACATTGGCGTATTGTTCACCATACAGGGAGGCTACACTAGAATCATATCAAAGCGATTGGGCCTGTTTGCGCAAGGCAAAATGTTCTTTGCCAAAGGCGAGATTCTGAATACCAGCCTCATCTCACACCAAGGAGATTTGGAGTTGAAACTGGTACAGGACCAACCCGTAAAATCTGATATAAAAGGATATGGACTTACCGTTGGAATCAACATAAGACTTATAAATTATGAAGAATAAGAATATTTTATTTGTAGCCATGATTGCGCTGCTATTGGCCTCTTGCGACAAAGAAAATCAGAACGAAGCAAAGATTGCTGGCGCATGGAAAGGCGTGAATGTGATATACACCTATTATGAAAATAACAGCCCTGTCAAAGACAGCACTGTGTCCAACGAAGGATCGATGTATTTGTATGATGATAATGATTTGCAAAATCAATTTGAAACTACATTGCTCATACCCTTGGTGATGAATGTTGGTAACCATTTCTATTGGGAAGCCACCATTCACAAGCTCAATCAGTTCTATCTGGCCGAATACACCTGGGACGAGCTTCAGGTCAATACCCATAGCTTTTCTATCGAAAAATGTACTGACCACAAACTTATCTTGAACGTAATTGCGGTAAACGATGCGTCTGATTTACTAAGCAAAAAACAATTTGTATTCGAGAGATAGAAGTCAGTTGTAAACTTCTTTTCGCTTTGGCGTTTTTTATTGGTGTATGATTTTATTGGTCTTTAGAATTTCGATTCAATAGTTTCCAAATAGAAAACATTTCCTCCTTTTACTATCACATTCATCATCATTGCCCAAAAAACTCTTATGCAATCTGCTGCCAAATTTCCTGAGGCGAAAAATGCCCTGCTGGAGTGGAATCATGAATTGAGTAATTCGGAATTCAAGAATTTCAATGAACTGAAAAGTGTATATGCCAATGCTAGCATTGTAGCAGATGACAGGGTTGTATTCAACATCATGGGCTACAAATACAGATTGATTGTGCGCATTGTTTTTGATTTCAAAACGATATAAGTAAAGTGGTTCGGAACACACAGCGAATATGATAAAATCACAGCAAGTCAAATAGCATTCAAAAAGAAATAACAACACAAAATCAATCAACTAACCAAATGACTTGGCATACTATTGATATATTGAAAAGTCTGTCTTCGCTACGCTGCGCCAGACTTTCCAACATATCAACAGTATCTACTACGACTACTACGAATGTTT
>JAYSWI010000090.1:0-2574 GCA_043718125.1 Flavobacteriales bacterium | reverse complement strand
CATCGCTAGGACAACCTTCTAAGATTGGCTTTACTGTGTCGTTTACATTTACTGTTTTGGTGCAAGAACTGATACAACCTTCTGGAGTTACAACAATGAGCGAAAGTGTAAACGAAGCATTGCAAGTAGCACCAGCAATCACATTTATACATGCTGCATCGGTTGCGCCATCAATTGTTGCGTTACCAGAAATAGTCCAAGCGTAGGAAGCCATGCCGGATTCGCCACAATATTCCAAATGTGTATTTGGACAAATTGGTCCGTTGTTCCCGTTGATGATGCAGTCATTAATTTGTGCTACGGTCACTGTACTTTCACATTCGCCAGTCAATTGTTGAGCATCAGTTACAACAACACTATAGGTAGTAGTAATTGCAGGTGAAACTGTTATGCTTTGAGTAATCTGTCCGCCTGGTGCCCATAAGTAAGTAAATGGTCCTGTTCCACTTGGTGTAACAGTGATTGTTGCATCACCTCCATTGCAAAGTGTTTGATCCGCAGTAATGTCGCAAGTAGGAGGCACAGGAATGATATCTCCACCTTTTATTTGATTGTCCTGCGAACCAATTGATACAAACTGACTTTGAACACAATTGGCATTAACTGCCCCTCCAAGACCATTAAGTTTAAAGTGATAAGGGCCTCCATTTATTGCTCCTGAACCATTGCCATTTCCCCAATTTACACCTAAATTATTGTAACCACCAACAGCCAAGTGACCTGCAAATTCAATTATCAACTGAGTAGAAAGTGTAGTAACAACAATGGTGTAATTCGCATAAGAATCTCCTGTATCCATTCCTGCTGCCACATCGTGCTGAACTCCACCGCAAAAACTACCGCTGGTAATTGGAGCATTTCCATACACACGAATAAATCTATTTCCTGTGGCTGCCTCATAAGCCTGAATTCTTTGCAAAGTAGGCCCATCAGCACTTATGTATGCATCATCTGGTACTTCAATATCAATAAAAAAGCCAGCTGCAGAGTGCAGTGTAGCACAGGTGGTGGCCATACTTACAGGTGGGCCTATTTCATTTCCACAATTATTTTCAGAATACACAATCGCAAGAGCTGCCTCATCATCAGCAATGGCTTGGTCCCAACCAGTTTCAGTGCTAGCACTTGAACCAGCACCACTGCGACCAGTTAGAAAATCATAAGCATGAATGCCACCTTTAGTAAATTGATGTTGAAATTTAAGAGAATGGACATTACCTGTTGTTGGAGCAATTTCATCCAACACTATTCGCTGAAAATTTGACATTCCCTCGAAATAGATAGAGTTGCTACTTTGAACAATAGAATTTATCCAATGGATATTTCCTAAGCCATAACCACCATCGTTATTTGCACTTTGACGGAAATCTACTTTTACAGCATCGGTGAAAAAGGCTTGAGCGGTTTGACCCGAAATCAATCCATTGGCTGTTGCTACCAAACTTGCACCATCTTCATCGCCATCAGTTGGTATGTACCAATAGGCAATAATATTTCCGCTGCCATCGGCATAAACAGACCACGGTGCATGGGCAGGATCTAATGCGTCAGATCCATCCACATGGAGTACAACAACTGAAACTTCTTCATAGGGTTGAAAATTTGTTCCATTCAGGGTAACTGTTGTGCCTGCCATATAATCAGCTTGATCAGATACCATGGTGGCATCTTGCGCAAAACTGAATATTGAAACTAGTGATAAAGAAAGAACAAGAAGCAGTTTTCTCGATGGTGCAAATAATGCACAGTGTAAAGACTTTGACATTGTCTGTAGTGGTTTTAGTTAATAATGAATTTAAATAGAAAATAGTCGACTTTCAGTCAAAAAGTCTTTTACAAACATAGAATAATTTTTCTTGTCAATCCAAATTTATTTTTTGATTGGGCGAAAAAAAAATGCCGTTCAACGAAAAAATATCACAATTCATCTATACAATTTTTAAAATGAAAAAACCAAAAAAATAATTAAAAACAATTTTACAAACGTTGTGCAAGTAGAGAAACGTTGAAATAGTAAAATCAAAAAAAAACCGCAATCGGTAGGTAAGAGTGGAGCATTTAGGCAATATTATTTCTTCGCCCATTAAAAGTGCTTTCTATAATAGAAAAAACAAAATCAAAGCATTTTCTGCAAGAAAATAAGATCCAAATATCGATTGAATTTAAAGGCTACTTGTTTAATTCTTGCTACTTCAAGAAAACCGAATTTGTGGTGTAATGCAATACTTATCGCATTGTCTGCATCTATGCCGCCAATCAAAGTATGCACGCCATCGATTGTGGCTTGTGCTATTATTTTTTCTAACAAGAGCGAACCAAAGCCGCGACCTCTAAAATCAGGGTGAACATAGACTGAATGTTCCTTGGAAGGATGATATGCGGCACGGTCACGAAAAATGCTATAGGTACAAAAACCAGCAATGTTTTTATCGACCTCCAACACAAACACTGGGAATTTCTGGCGTTGTTTTTCCTCGAACCAATTAGTGATATGGTGAATGTCAAAAGGTTCGTATTCATAAACTGCAGTTGAGTTTAAGATAGCATCCTCGTAGATAAGTCTTATTGCATCTA
>JAYSWI010000089.1:0-7573 GCA_043718125.1 Flavobacteriales bacterium | reverse complement strand
CTTTATCCCAATCCTGCATCCACTCAAATTACCCTCAAAGGTTTGACTAAACATACTTATTACGATTTACATATCTATGATTCATCGGGGCGTATTGTTACCAATAATCCACATACTAATGAAACCAATTTCAATATTGAACATTTGCAAAACGGTGTTTACTTTATTACTGTTGTCTCAAACGATTTGGTGTATCAAATGCGATTTGTAAAAGAATAAAAAAAACCACGAAGCCATAGACCTTGCAACAGACGCAAGTGGTCAACTTTACCTCTGCGGAAATTCACACAAAGTAGGCAACAGCCACTACTACATAGCCAAACTAAAAATCACCAACGGTGATGTGCTTGCGCAAAACAGATTTAATGGTGTGAGCAACTTGAATGATATGGCCAGCAATATGGTGGTGACAGGCTCGGGCGATATTTATGTTGCAGGGCAAACTGGAGTAAATAGTAACGCAGGTATCAGCTATAAATATGCGCTTACGAAGTGGAGCGAAAAAACTATTTACACCCCCAAACCCACCGATGGATACAGCGGCAGTGGCGGCTACATCACCAACAACAAACAACTGCGCAATCCGGATGGAACAGGCAACGAACAGTAAAATACCACAACCAAAACCACCGCGTAGCAACGTACATTGACGACACCAAAATTTGTTACCAACTGCTGCAAGCCATGGACAGCACCAACCAAGACACCACGTTTAGAGTGGACATGAATTTTACAAAAGGAACATCCAACGCAAAGGTTTATCCCTTTGCAGAGCGCAAAGAATATCACAATTACTATTTGGGCCACATGAACATTGCAAGCGCACGAACAAGCCTCTTAAATACGATTGTAAAAAGTGGAGTTTACACCAACATCGATGTCATTTACACCCATTCTGCATCGGGCTTTAGGCATTGGCAAACAACACCTACAACCTTCCATTCCCAACTGCTAACCCACCACAAGCCTTTGTGCAAAGCCAAAACCATGGCGACTCACAATTGCGCATTCTGACCTAGATCATCCCTCGCGCCTTCAGTTCCAAATATTTATTTACGGTATTGATAGAAAGATCCTCAGGCTTGCTCAAAATAGTTTGAATACCATACTTGCGAAGTTTTGCAACAATTTGCTTTTTATCGTTCAATAATTTTTGAGCTATTGTTTGGGCATAAATGTCACTTACGAATTCTGGTTTTGTTTTAGAGTATTCTTCCAATTCAGTATTCTCAAAAATCATAATCACCAAAAGATGCAAATGATTTATTTTTTGGAGTACAAGTAATGCACGCTCCATAGCGTAAGCACTTTCGAAATTGAGATATAGAAAGACAAGGCTGCGACCGTGTATTACATTTTTCACAGCGCGATAAAGCAAATCGTAATTGGCCTCGAATGGTTGGGGTTTTTCGCGATACAGTGCGTTTAATATTTTTTTCAATTGCAGTTCACTTCTGTCCGCTGGAAGCGTAGTTCCAATTTTGTGTGAGAAAGAAATCAGCCCTGTTTTGTCATATTTTTTTAATGCAATATTGGCCAACACCAAACTTGTATTGATGCTATAATCCAACAGACTCAGTCCATTAAAGGGCATGTGCATACTGCGGCTTTTGTCCACCACCATATATACCTGTTGTGATCGTTCATCTTCATACTGATTCACCATCAGCACATTTCTTCTGCCAGTGGCCTTCCAATTGATGCTGCGTATGTCATCGCCCTGCACATAGTTTTTTATTTTTTCGAATTCATAACTGTGGCCTATTCTTCTAATGTGTTTGATGCCTTCGTAATTGCTGATGCGTGCGAAAGCCAACAATTCGTATTTCTTCATTTGAACAAGACTTGGAAACACCGGGACCATTTGTGGAGCAGCAAGCATCACCCTTCGTGCACACAAACCAAGAACGGTGGATGTAATAGCATTTAAAACACCGAAGTGATATTCACCGCGACTTGTGGGACGAAGGTGGTAGCGTATTTCTGAAATTTCTCCTGCATTCAATTCCAATGACTTTTGAAAATTGCGCTCTTGAAATTGCACCGGTATTTCATCAAATAATTGACAAAACAGTTTGACACGAGTGTTATTCTCCAACTCCAACTTCACACTGTTTTCCTCTCCCAAAGAAAATAGTTTGCCTAAATCGCGTGTTGCTTTGAGGTTGATTTTTACACCAAATAGCAAAACCAAATCGGCAAGGGTGAACACGAGCAAAGCAATAAGAAAAAACTTGGCAATAGGCGCTAAGGTGATAAATATGAAACTGAGCACATAAAATAATATGACCAATCCGACTGCCAAGAAAAATCGTGATGTAAGCCTAAAGCTTCTGAACGATGATATTTTTTTAGACGTTTCGATGTGAAGGATGATTTTTTGTTACGTGCTTCTTGCACAGATTGCTGTCCGTTAGATTATTTGTTTGCATGGTTGAAGGTGGGTGCAATTTTCTGTAGAAATATGATTTTACAATTTCAAAAAATTCGAACTTCATCAGCCGATTTTTATCTCCAAAAATTATCGTGGTACTTCTACTTTCTTCAATATGTCGTCAATTATTTCTTCCACGGTGTGTCCTTCCATTTCGCGCTCATGGCTTAGAATAATGCGGTGGTTAAGCACTGCGGGCGCAACTGCTTTTATGTCATCGGGGGTAACAAATTCGCGCCCACTTATTGCCGCCATGGCCTTTGCGGTTTTCATCATGCTTAGCGATGCTCTTGGCGATGCGCCCATAAATAGATCGCCATTGTTGCGCGTGTTGTGCACCACTGCAGCTATGTAATTGAGCAATTCCGGGCGGATATAGACTTTTTCAATGACCTCTTTAAAGGCTTTCAATTGCGCAGTTGTAAGCACTTTGTTCACACTTTCAGCTTGTTTCAGTTCGAAGTCTTGATGAAAGCGATTCAATATTTTTTGCTCCTCTTCAAGGCTTGGATATTTCAATTTTATTCTAAAAATAAAACGATCCAATTGCGCTTCTGGTAAGGAATATGTTCCTTCTTGTTCAATCGGATTTTGTGTGGCAATTACAAAAAATGGGAACTCCATTTTGTACGTCATTCCATCAAAAGTGATTTGTTTTTCTTCCATCACTTCCATCAGTGCTGCTTGTGTTTTGGCAGGCGATCTGTTTATCTCGTCAATGAGAATAATGTTCGAAAAAATTGGCCCTTTCTTGAAATAGAAATTGCTTTCTTTCATGTTGAACACTGTGGTGCCGGTCACGTCAGTTGGCATCAAGTCGGGCGTAAATTGAATACGGCTAAAGTTTGAATCTACTGTGCGAGCAAGCAACTTAGCAGTAAGGGTTTTGGCTATTCCGGGCAGACCTTCAAGCAATACATGGCCACCCACTAGTATGCCAGCCATCAGCAATTCGATGGTGGTTTCTTGACCTACTATTACTTTTCCGATTTCACTTTTTATGCTATCTACTGCGTCATACAAGGGTTGCACATTCACAGTGTTGTTGCTATCTATATCGAGCCACGGACTTAGAGGTGTATCGGACTTTGTAAGATCTATGGCAGAAATATTCATCTCAGTGCTGTTCACATTAGCCGATGTTGTATCGGGTAAATGCTGTTCACTATTTTCTTCTGCGTTTGTTATATCACTCATGTTGTTGGTTGTTTTTAATTCGATGTTTGGTTGTTAGTGCGTCTTCGTTTCGTGTTCAAATTTCAAGTGGGTTTGTATTTTTTTTGCGCCAATTGTGGCGGTATTCATTTGCTGTTTTCATAAAATTCTTCAAGGCGTTTGTGAAAGATCAACATCTCATCAGTTTCTACTACCACAATTGATGTGAGAAATTTATTTTGTTCAAATATGTTAGTGATGAGTTCACATTTCACATTGCATTTGTTTGATATTTCTTTGTACAGATTGTCGTTTTCTTCACTCATGCTCACAGGCAATTTGATATTGAAGCGGTCGCGCAAGTAGGAGCGAAATAAATCCATTTTCATAGCCACAAGTTTTTTATGATCGCTTTGATTCATAAACATTTGCGAAATGACCTCAGTGTATTCTATGCTTGTGTTTTCCATATTGTCCACTGCAGGTATGATGCGCTGCTTTCGTCTTGCGCCAAAAAGCAAATAAAGGAATCCTGCTGCCAAAAGCGTGTACCAGGCATATTTCAAATTTGGCTCTGAGAGTATAAATTCCATTGGGCCTTCTCGCGGTTTGTTGGGGTCTTGGCTGTTGTAATCGAAATTGTAATTGTATGCGTCATAGTCCCTATTGTCCTCGTCCCAATAAACTATTCCTTTGCCCATGCTGGCTAGTGCCTCGCGACAATAGCGCATGGCAGTATCACTCAACATATAATAGTTGGTGAAAACCAATGGCGTACTATGAAAATAGAATTGACCTTTGCCATAAGGGCATTTTATGTAGTTGGGATATTCTTCATCAAAGAAGCCAATTTGTTTCACATTTTCTCCATTGATAGTAACGAGACTGTCATTAAAAAAAGCCCAGTCGTTACTTGTTTTTTCGAAATGATTGAACTTTTGTAATGGATAATTTGGCAATGTGCTTTCAGCTTTTTCTAGCAAGGAAAGAACAATGATTGAATCAACAATGGAATAATATTTTCGCACAACATCCACCTCCATTTCGTTATGATTATTTTGCTCTGAATCCCACTCATCATCGGTTGCAATTTCTTCTTCAACCATCACCTCATCTTCCGATAGAAGCTCGCTGTCACTTGGTTCTGTGTAATAATAATCGTCTTCATTTTGAATTTCTGCAATAAAAGAATCTGGAATGATTTCTTTTATTTTAAGTACACTATCCGCTACCAAATTATTTGGATTAGCACAAAAGATATAGGCATTATTTCCTTCTGCCACAAATTCGAATATCTGTTTTGTGTCATCAAGGTTTGCATAAAATTCACTACCGATGTAGATGTAATTGTCCACTTCTATAGTTGGATTTTTCGGCAATTCTTTGAAGGCACTGTCCTTAACCATTACGAAGGTTTGATCGCCACGCACCGCTTTCATTAGTGTATGAAAAATAATAGTTCCATAAGGTTGATCATCTAGTGGATCGTATGTCTCGCTCCACCTGTAATTTTTTTCTTGCATAAAAATGACAAGCACCATCAGTGCCACAATACTGGTGATGATGAGTCCTATGATGAGGCCGTTTTTATTTTTCTTCGCTGTCATTCAAGTTGTTTTTATAGCTGAAGAAAACAGATTGCAATTGTTCGAATTTGGCGCGATCGATATCTGTATCGCCATACCAAACCAATTCGTAAGCAATGGTCAAATCGCGAAAGTGATGGAATGATTTGCGACTGCGCATTTCGTTGAGATAGTCACGATTGGTTTTGTCCTTTTTCCACACAATGAACTTGACTTCATGCAAACGTTGAATAATTCCAATATAAAGTATGCGCACAGCAACTTTATAGTCACCGGACTCAAGTGCAAGTCTCAGAAATTGCTCAAGATCAGTTTCTTCCGGCAACTCTTCCATTTCATCCATTGATGCCAGTTGTGGTAGATTTATTTTTTTGTCGCGAACCGAACCACGATTGCTCAACAAGAATGCGATGGTAGCTGCGAGCAAAACAATTATTAGAAGTATGCACAACAATTTTCCAAAGGGCGAAAGAAAGAAATCACTTAATTCAAAGTCATTGGAGTTGTCATTGATTTCAGATGGAGTCTCTTCTTTTTTAGGCTTTTTATCTTCCTCTTCTTTCTCCCTTTCATCGCGATAATCAACTCCTTGTTTTGCCTTTTCCCACTGCTGATTGTTCCAAACAGGATTGGCACCTGTGGCAGTGTCAGCTTGAGCGTATAAACACAGATTTACTGTTTGCAACAACAGCAAAATAATAATGTGTATAGCCAAATTATGATTCTTGTTCCAGCCCATAAGCGCGTTTTACAAAACCAATTTTATGGATGGATTCCATCAAGTGCCCTGCTTCGTTTATTTCTTTGGAACTGTGATAGAATAAAGCGGTGCCATAAAGGCTTAGGCTGAACAAACAAGCAGGCACGAAAAAGATAATGAAGGTATAAATGATCATATATGCCTGCTCTGCCAATGGGGCATTGCGCGGAATATTCATGGTAATTATTTCAATGACAAGTCCCAATATTTCGGTACCAAGAATGAAAAAGGATATCCATTGAAAAAGAAGAATACTTAAAAATACGCCCATCATTTTCCAATAATTTCCGCGAATGAGAGCAAATGTGCGGCTCAAGGATTGGCGGAAATTTTTTCTTTCCACAAATGATATATACATCCACAAAAGAAAAATAGGAAACACAAATGGCATGAAAAAAAATGTGGCCGCATGAGGCAACAAAAGTGGTAGAGCTGCAAATACTGTGATGAAAATAAAATTGATAAAATCAACTATTCCGATCCTCGTTTTTATTTTTAGTTGATGGTTCGAAAAATGGAAAACGAACAAACAATAACAGCCAAACAAAACGGAAAGCACTCCATAAATAATGGGATAATTATCAAAATTGAGATGGTTGTTCCAAGTATCCCAAGGATAGGCCGTGTCCAAAATGGTATTTGATAGATAGTTCCATTGTCCATTCAATAAATGAAAATTTCCTTTGGTAATGATGGCAAAAATTATTGTAATGGTTGCGCTGCCACCTAACGCCAAGAGTGCTTGTTTGCGGGCATTTACGGAGAAGAGCTCAAAGCTTTCTGTAAATATTTTGCCAGGAGATTTGATGTTGAGCAACGAAAATTGCATTGCACTTTTCTTGGGTATTTCATCTAACAAACTTTTGGCAAAATGACCTTTTTTATTGCGATAACGCGGATACACAATGAAGTAGCCAACCACAATACATGCAGAGAGAAAAATGATCAAAGCACGGAGGCTGTCGCCCATGTCGGTATGCCTTGTTAGAAATGATTCGATGAAAGCCGCATAAACCAACAGAACAGAAACTCCAATCATCATTTTCACACCATGTTTTGCCGAGTGAATGAGGGCTTGGCCCCTGCTAAAGGTGGCCGGAAAAAGCAAGCCACGAGCAAGTGCAAAACCTGCGGCACCCGCTATCACAATCATCGAAAGTTCAAGGGTGCCATGAAGCATTATAGCCAAAAAACTCTCGCGAAAAAGGCCACGCTCAATAAAGAAATAAATGAACGCACCTACCATGATGGAATTATACAAAATGACATATAGCGTTCCAATGCCGAACAAGATTCCAATGACGAAAGTGAAGAAGGAAACTTTGATGTTGTTCCAGGCAATCATGAAAAACATTGATATAGGTTCCTGACTGTCATACACGGCCATCGGGTCGCCTTTTTCAATGTTGGCTTTGGTCATTTCGATGTAGCTATCGCCCAATATAATTCTTGCAAACTCTGGGTAATACATACTGCTCGTAAGTCCAATGAAGAGACCCAACATAAACAAAGCGAACGAAAAATAAATGGCCTTGCGATGGTGATACAAAGACTTTGGAAGTTCCTGTCGCCAGAAATTTAAGAAGGCGTTTTTTTCTCTCTTTTTATTCTTGTAAATGACTTGATAGACCTGTTGTG
>JAYSWI010000088.1:0-7603 GCA_043718125.1 Flavobacteriales bacterium | reverse complement strand
TTGGTCGCAAATGGAGGAGCACCAATTTCTGCACATATTTCATTTGATGATCCAACGGCAACTTCAAACGTGCAAATATTTTGGGCACCATCCGCGCTCCAAGGTCCTCATGTCCATGAAAAGTCCAGCCAACATTTTCTTCGAATCTTTTGGTGGGCGGCTTGGCAATGTCGTGCAGCACCGCACTCCAACGCAACCACAAGTTTTCTGATGTCTCGCACAGGTTATCAAGCACCTGCAATGTGTGATAAAAATTGTCTTTGTGCGCCAATCCGTTTCGCTTTTCAACACCATATAATTTTACCATTTCCGGAAAAAATTGATGCAACAATTCTGTATCAAACAACAATTTAAAACCAACAGATGGTTTTGCGCAAAGCATCATTTTATTCACCTCCACTACAATGCGCTCCATACTGATTATGCCAAGTCGAGAAGCATTCCTCTTTATAGCACTGTACGATATTTCTTCAATAAAAAACCCGAGTTGATTTACAAAACGAACTGCACGCATCATGCGCAGAGGGTCATCGCTAAAAGTGATGTCTGGATCAAGAGGGGTTCGCAGCACTTTTTTTTCCAAGTCGGAAAGGCCATCAAATGGATCAATGACATCGCCATAATTTTCTTTTTGAAGTGAAATTGCCAATGCGTTAATGGTGAAATCTCTTCGAAGTTGATCGTCTTCCAAAGTGCCCACTTGTACTGCCGGTTTGCGCGAATTTTCAGAGTACGACTCCTTGCGCGCACCTACAAACTCAATGTCAAAATCCTGATATTTGAAATGCGCAGTACCATAAGTTTTAAATACATCCACATGGTTCACTTTTAAAGCTCTCGCACATGCCTTAGCCAGTTCCACCCCGCTGCCACTGGTAACGAAATCAATATCCTTGCACTGCCTGTTCAGCAACAAGTCGCGCACAAAACCTCCAATTACAAATACGTCCAACTTCAACAATTCCGCTTGTTGGCCGATGGTCTCAAAAAGTTTGTCCGATATGTGTTGTTTCAGATTCAAAATACTGACTCATAAAATTTGAGCGCGTAAAAGAAAGAAATTTAGACAGGTTGATCGCATTCAGAATGCCCTGAATTTAGAATTTATTTTTACTTGCGGAATAGTATTGTGTAAATGGTTATTGGACAAAAACATCAACCGTAAACGAACTTACGCCAGCGAAATAACCCCGCGCGCCATCAACGTTATCAGGGCCATTTTTGAGCAATCCTCTGCTGTCTGCACCATCATAAAAAAAGAGTTCTTCAAAAGTTTTTTCGATTGCAAATACTTTAAATTGATGGTGACCATAATGCCGAAAATCAGTTTCCAAAAATTGCAGTTGAGCGTATTCATAAGGTCCATCAAATTGCGCGAAATCTCCTGGGCCGTTTACAAATGGAATCTCCACTGGGTTCAGTTCCATATTTTCCAATTTTATTAGGTAAGAATATTTTTCGTTGTCTAGCTCAGTCCAAGCATAAGTAAAGGCACTTACTGCGGGATCAGGGTTGATGGTAATGGTATCAGAAACGACATCTGGAATGGAATGAATAGCTGGTGGAATATGGCATTGAGCAAATACCTTTTCACTATCCAGTGCTACTTCAACAGAATAGGTTTTATTGGCATCAACCATCACATTTTCATTGGCGCTGTACTGTCCATTTTCATTCCAATGCAGATCAATAGTGGCTGACTCATTTCGTATTTTCAAATTATTGGTTTCAATATTTACTTCTTCGCTATTCTGTTCATTGAGGAAAAAAAATCGAATATTTGTAATCGGTTTTTGCGCTTCTAATACACCAACCAATACTGGTGTTTGGTTATACAAATTCTGTGGTGGTTTATGACAAGAACAAAATGCTATGGTAAAAATTAGGCAGCAATATTTCATTGTGATGCTTTGAAAAAATAGAAATGCACCACCATGAATTTTTTCAAGCACTTCGAATTTCATAAGCAATATTCGAAAAATGATTTGTACAATGGTTTTGAATTTTTTAGTATTGTTCATTAGAATTTAAATTGAATACTCAGCGATGGCAGAATGCCCAGCATCTGTATGTCGCGCTGAAGCACATCAAAATCATTTGGCGTCTGTCCTGTGCGCTGCACCAAGTATTGGCGATCGCGTATGTTTTTTCGGTTGTACAAATTGAAACATGACAATTTAATTTTGCCTCTTGCATTGCCCAAAACAAACTGATAACTGACGGCCAAATCCAACCGATGGTAATCCGGTAATCGCGCACTATTGAGATTGCCAAAGACAGGAATTTTTCGAAATTCTCCATCAGGTAATTCAAAATTGTAGTTGCCTAAATAAGGCGTGTAAGCTTTACCACTCCCATAAACCCAGAGCAAACTGAACTCCATTTTTTTCGCTTCTACTTCATAATAAATTTTAAATTCATGATTCTCCACAAAACTCTCAGGCACTTCATCTTTGTCCAAAACGGAATACCTGGAACTAGCCCGCAATGCGGAATACGCCACCCAAGCATGGTGAATTCCGTGGTCATATTGCAACATGACATCAGTGCCATAAGCCAATCCGTTTCCTATCAAAAGATTGTCAACATTTAAAGAATCTGAACTAGAGTTTTCTGAATAACCATTAAAAGCATTGAGGTATATCGTATTGTTTTTGTTGGACTTTAGATATGCTTCAACATCCATTTTCACTTTCCCTTTTTTGACAATGAATCCAGCTACAACCTGATCAGAAATTTTAACCGGCAATTCATTTTCAACAGAGAGTTTCCAGTAATCCGGATTGTTCAAATAGAGACTTTGCGCCCTGATGCGGTGAATGAATTGATGCACCCTTGTGGCAGAAAATTTCCAAACCAAATTTCCAGATTTACTTGTCCTCAAAAGATTTAGTCGCGGCTCTGGGAATAATTTTGCCGCCAACAAATCATAAAACGCAACACGCATACCTGCGGTCAACAGCCATTTTTTACTCACCTTCCAATCATCATGAATGAATAGAGCAGCGATATGGCCCACTTGTTTTTTAGAAAAATTGATGGGCATATCAATACCAAGCGCACGCTCGGTATTTATCACATTGTATTGCACTCCTGCTTTCAGTTGATGGTGATGCAAATCAAATATGGAGGTCCATTTCAAGTTAAAGTCATTCACTGATGTGGTTTCATTTATGAACGAACTCCTCTCGAAAAGTGGCGGGTTCAACAACGGATTAATCGTGCTGTCACGTGTAAAAAAAACAGTTTCAAATTTGCTCAAACCAGCGGTTAGTTGAGTCGCCAATTTTTGGTTCCACTGGGTGTTCCATCTTAATCCAATACCTCTGTTTAGCCAAGTGCTTTCATCCAAATATTTTTTATCAGAAAGGTTCAACAACTCATTGTCTGTCGTATCCGCAAAGCTGATAAAGAGGTGGTCTTTTCCCGCATAAGCACTAAGATTGAGCAATGTTTTTTCGCTAGGACGAAGTGTTAGTTTTAAGTTCACATCATTGAAGTAAAATTGAGGATCTTCTGTTTCGTTAAAAGTTTGTTTCGGACCTTGTGACGAGGTGACAATAGCAGAATTGTATGTGGTGTTGAACATGTTTTTGTATGGCGGGCTGTACAATAAATCTGTAAAAGACCTTCTTCCTGCAACAATTATAGAAGCCAATTTTTTCTTCCCCAGTGGTGATTCTATTACTCCGCCAATGGACATGGTGCTGAGGTCAATTTGGGCAGAAGTTTTGTTCAAATTTCCCTCCTTGCCTATCACCTCAACAACGCCCGCCAAACGGCCACCATACTCCGCAGGCAGTGCCCCCTTCATAATGCGCATGGTCTTTACCGCATTTGCATTCAAGGCGGAGAAGGCCCCAAAAAAATGATCCAAATGATAGAGCGTAAAGCCATCCATGGTGATCAAAATCTGATCACTTCCACTTGCTCTTATATAAAGCCCGCTGCTTGTTTCTTGTGTTGCCGAAATGCCGGGCAACAATTGAGCGGCACGCATCACATCTGGCTCACCACCTGTTTCAATGATGGCCAAATCTTTTGGACCTACCAACAATTGAGAGGGCTGCGGACCCATCTGTAAGAGACGAATTCGATCTGTTTCAATAATGATTGAGGGCAAATAATTCTTGCGTTCTTCCAAGTACCACTTTTTCGAAATGCGACTTTTAGCTGTTGCTGCCGCAATTACAATTGGTTCAAAACCCACGTAACTAATTTCAATAGAATCGTTGAGCAAACTGTCAAGAATTAAAATGAATTTTCCATCTGCATTGGAAGCGGTGCCTTGATGCGAACCCATCACTTGCACGTTTGCAAAAGGCAATACTTCATCCGTTTCGCGCGACCTTATTTCACCACTAAACACAAATTGCTGCTTCAATAGAATTGGATTATCAATTGAATCGGAGGTGATGTTGGAATTCTCAAACAATTGAAAAATGACAATTGTATTATCAATTACCTTATATGAAAGCTGATGCCCGACTAAAATTTTTTGAAGAAAATCAAAAAGATTTATTTGGTCAGAAATATCAGTGACTCGAATGTTTCTGACCACGTAACTGTCATAAGCAAAATGAACGTTGCATTGTTTACTGAGGCTCTCAAATATGTTGGTCAAACTTTGGTTGGTGGCATCTACACTCACTTTACAGTTGCTGAGTTGCGCACTGGTAAAAGATGACACGAGGTACAACAAAACAGCTATCAGCAAACGCAGGTGGAGCATGGGTGAAATCTACATGGATTTAATGCCTTGAGAAAAAATCATCCTATTATGGACATTCAATTTTGAAAAGTGTAGCCTTCCTTGATGCCTATCAAGACTTAGCTAGGATTAGCATGAATCAAGTCTCAACCCAACACAATACATCAAAATTTCGCCCTTAAAATTTTATTTAAAAACAAACAAATATGAAATGGAATCTTGATGCTTCGCATAGCGAAGTGCAGTTTAAAGTACGTCACTTGATGATTACTAATGTGACTGGAAAGTTAGAAAAATTCACATTGGATGTGGAGTCAGATGATGAAAAATTCGGCAGTGCACAAATTAATTTTAGTGCCGACATGAGCTGCATAAATACTGGCGATGCGCAAAGAGATGGACACCTCAAATCGGCTGATTTTTTTGAATTGGATCAATACCCCAGCATGACCTTTACTTCTAGTAAAATGGAGAATGGAAAACTGTTTGGAAATCTCACGATCAAATCTATTTCTATGCCCATTGAGCTGGACGTGGAATTTGGCGGAGTGGGCAAAGATCCGTGGGGAAATACAAAAGCCGGCTTCACGCTCGTTGGTAAAATTAAAAGAAGCGATTGGCAATTGAATTGGAATGCAGCCATAGAAGCAGGAGGTGTTTTAGTGAGCGATGATGTGCGCATCATGGCCGAAATTCAATTGGTAAAAGCATAATTGTATTGCACTTTTTTTGTTGGGGCTGGCTTATATGACAGCCCCTTTTTTTGTATCAATGTATTCGCAATGAGGTGCTTTTTGTGGTCATTTAACCCAAGTGTTTTTATTGAAATTATTATTTTCTAACACCTGCATCCAGACCTTGATGTATGCCTAAACTTGCCGCATGTCCAAAGAAGAAGCTCGTAAGAAAATTGCAGCACTTGTAGAGCGGTATAGTGAACAAGGCGGCAGCTATCGCGCTGTTGAATACAATGAGACATTAACCAGAAGGGATTTCATTGACCCATTCTTCAAAGCACTGGGCTGGGATATGGACAATGAGGCGGGCTTTGCAGAAGCCTATCGCGAGGTGATACACGAGGACAAACTGCGTATGCAAGGCAAAACCAAAGCACCTGACTACGGTTTTCGATTACAGGGCAGCGACAAGAAGCGCCTGTTCTATGTGGAGGCAAAGAAGCCCTCAGTCAAAATAAAAATAAACAAGGAAGCAGCATTCCAATTGAGGCGATATGGCCGCAGTGCGGGAACTGCCATTTCTATTCTCTTCAACTTCGAGGAATTCGCGGTGTATGATTGCAGCAAACGCCCATCAGAAAACGACAGTGCGAGCGCTGCACGTATCAAGCTCATCCCGTTTGATAAGTATGATGAAGCGTTTGATTTTATCTACGACACCTTCTCGCGTGAGGCGATACTCAAAGGCCGCTTCGACAAGTTTGTACAGAGCGATACAAACAAACGCGGAACACAAACACTGGACAAAGATTTTGTAAAAAGCCTTGATGAATGGCGCAAAATGCTCGCAACAGAAATAGCAAGGAAAAACATAAAATTGGATGAGGAAGAGATCAACTTCGTGGTGCAGTTGGCCATTGATAGGCTCATATTTCTTCGCTTCTGCGAGGACAGAGACGTAGAGGCTCAGAACCAAATCTTCGCTGCACAAAAGGGAGATGTTTGGCAGAACTTGATGCACATCTTTCAGCAAGCAGATGCCAAATACAATTCAGGTATGTTTGATTTCAAGAAGGACAAACTGAGTGCCTTGCTAAAGATTGAAAACAAAATCCTGAAGCAAATAATAAGCGAGCTTTATTACCCGAAATGCGGTTATGATTTCCGTGCGATGCCCGTGGAGGTGCTGGGCAATGCCTACGAGCAATTTCTTGGCAAGGTGATACGCATCACCAGTGCCCGCCATGCAGAAATAGAACTGAAGCCCGAAGTGCGCAAGGCTGGCGGAGTCTATTACACCCCGCAATACATAGTGGACTACATAGTGCAAAACACCCTGGGCAAACTGATAGAAGGCAAGACACCCAAGGAAATAGAAAAAATAAAAATTGTGGACCCTGCATGTGGCAGCGGCTCATTCTTGCTAGGTGCATTTGAATATTTGCTGCACTACCACAGCAAGTATTATCAGGAGAAAGGACTTCTTGGCAAAAACACCAAAGACAATCCGCTGACACCAATTGGCCTGCTTACCACCAAAGAGAAAAAGAAAATACTGACCAACAATATTTACGGAGTGGACATAGATGCGAACGCAGTGGAAGTAACCAAACTAAGCCTTTTGCTAAAGTGCATGGAGGGTGAAACTGCGGCCAGTGTGAAGCAACAGACTACAGTTTTTCATGAACGTGTGTTGCCCAACTTAGACGCGAATATCAAAGATGGCAACAGCCTTATAGATACTGATTTTTATGACCACGAATTTGAAATGGGTTTTGAGAAAAAGATAAAACCATTCAGTTGGACAAAGGCTTTTCCGGAGGTATTTTACCAAGGTGGATTTGACGTGGTAATGGGGAATCCGCCATGGGTTTCTTTGAATGGAAAATTCGGAAATGATATTCTAATGCCTTCGGCCCAACGCTACTTAATTGAAAAATATCATGGCAATACCTACATGCCAAATCTCTATGAATACTTTGTGCATAAAGGATTGGACTTGATGAATAGCAATGGAGTCTTTTCCTTCATTGTTCCCGATAGGTTAGGTTTTAATGACCAATTCGTTTTTCTTAGAAGCAGAATTGTTAATAATTTTCAAATTAATGAACTGCTTTATAGAGTCCATTTTCCAGGCATTGTTACCGATACTCTAATCTTCCACTTCTCACAAAGTAAAGGTAAAAAGGACTATTCAATTCCTGTTGGTGAATTT
>JAYSWI010000087.1:0-2594 GCA_043718125.1 Flavobacteriales bacterium | reverse complement strand
TTCGGAATGGTGGATGATCAAAGCGTAATGTTCATTGGCCAACAAAAAGGCAACAACACAAAACTGCGACAATACAGAAACTTTGGAATGGCCAATCCGGAAGGTTATCGCAAAGCTTTGCGACTGATGAAACTTGCTGAGAAATTTGGCAAACCAATCGTTACTTTTATTGATACTCCAGGTGCATATCCCGGCCTGGAGGCAGAAGAGCGCGGGCAGGGTGAGGCAATAGCACGCAATCTCTATGAAATGATGAAATTGCAAGTTCCTGTCATTTGCATCATCATTGGTGAAGGAGCAAGTGGGGGCGCATTAGGAATAGGTATAGGTGATCGTGTTTTGATGCTTGAGAATACTTGGTATTCTGTTATTTCCCCGGAGTCTTGTTCTTCTATACTTTGGAGAACTTGGGATCAAAAAGTGACCGCCTCAAAAGCACTGAAATTGACCCCTGAGGATATGCATAGCAACAGATTGATAGATGGAATAATCCCAGAACCAATGGGTGGTGCGCACAAAAATCCAGAGGAAATATTCGAAACTGTAAAGTGTGAAATAAAAAAACATTTGGCAGATTTGATGCCTATGAATGGTGCGCAACGCTCCAGCGAGCGCATTGAAAAATTCTGCAAAATGGGAGTGGTAGTAAATTGAGATTTCACAGTGTTTCAAACAAACAAAAAGAGGCCATCAATTAGATGGCCTCTTTTACTTTTTAGAATATTTTGCAATTAAAAATTGTAAGTCAATCCTAAAGTTGAAATGATTCTTGTTTGCAGGCCTTTTGATGCAAACACATATTTCTCTTTTAGTGGGCTGCCATTCACTATTATTGGTTGGCCAGTGACATCATCCAAATCATCGCGCAATCCTGTTTTTGAGACATTGGTATTGTCATCATAAAGGAAATTCAGGGATGTCGTAAACGAAAAATATTTTCCAATTTTCCATGCTCCTATTGTTTCCCAAGCAAGGTCAATATTTTGTGGGCTTTCTAAATAATTACTGAATAATTCTAACTTCGAAGTAAGGTTGAAATTGTCGCTGAATTTTTTAGCATAATTTATACGGAGATAAGCACCTACTTCATGACGTGATGTAGCGCCAGCGATTCTAACGTAAGGCTTAGATGTTACGGAATCAATAGCTATCACACCGGGTTCAACTCCGAAGGCTCCCTGTGCAGCCAACAAATCATCAGTAACAAATATTCCACGATAAGTAGCTGGCGAAAAGAAGATTGAAATATCCGCATTGGGCTTGTAGTCCAAACCAAGCGAAAGCAATAAGCGAGCTGGTGCTGCAAAGTTTGAAATAATCGCATTTCTATCTGGCCGTCCATCTCCCCTAGGTGCATACCCCGCAGAAAACTGCGTATTGAAATTCAATAATGCAGCATAAAATAATTTTTGGTTGATTGGTCTTCCATATTTCGAAGTGAAATCAAAACGATCATCCGTTTTCACCCAGGAATCGCTTGTGGTAAAACCCTGGTTGAGCATGCCATAAGCAACAATCAATGAATTGTCCCATGCGTGCTTTCCGCTTCTATAATTCATTCCATAATTTAAAAGCCCATTGATGCCGCCTGAGTTGATACCACCTGCAGCCCAAAGGTTGAAATAGGAACCTGTAATGCCGATAGTAATGCCACCCTTCTTGGTCCAGCCGGAATCAGCGGCAGCAAGTGCTTTCATGGCTTTTTCTTCATCTGCGGTAGGGTTGTTTTGTGCAATAGCACTAGTGCTTATGCATATTGCAGCAAGCAAAATACAAATTGATTTGTTCATGTTTGGATAATTAAATTTTATTTGAAAAAAAATTCGGGCGCGAAAATATGTTTGTAGCGTGAAAAAAAAAAGCTCCTAATGAACCAACCAATTTCACTTTTATATTTTCTAAAATGAAATTTGAATACCCTCAAAAAATAATGCTTGCTTGGGCCGAAGCCATTGGTGGCAACAAGGAAATAAAAGAATGGTTGATGAAAAATGAATATCCGGAATTGGGTATTTTCATTCACGCATTGCACAATCAAAAAGATGCAAGAAAGTGGTTGATGGAAAATAATTTCCCACATCTAATGGCCCTCATCAATGGTGCTGAAGGAAATGTAAATGCGCTGCTGTGGCTTAAGAAATATGGTTTTGATATTCTCGAAAAAATGGCACGAGTGGGCGACAATAGCGATGAGGCCATGCTCTGGCTCATGCACAACGGATATGCAGATTTAGCAACCGTTGCTATTCGAATTCAAAACGTGAAAAATGAAATAGAACGCAACAACAATGATGCACATCGTATTTCAGGAGTTTCGTGAAAATAATTGTCGTTTTCTCGCCACTATAAAAATAGTTTTTTCCTAAACTTCCACATCATCTTCATCTGCGACTTAATGTTGCTCCTGCATTATTTGTATAAAACTCTTGAGCGTTAAAACATTAAATCCAATTGGTCGATTAGATACTTCGGTGAGGGCAATTTTGACCATGTCATTGCCTCTCAGTTTGGCCTATTTTGTTCAGTTTTTTGTTTCGTTCACCGACAATTATTTCTGCGCTCAACTCAGCGGAAATGCCATGAGTGCCTCTTCG
>JAYSWI010000086.1:0-2595 GCA_043718125.1 Flavobacteriales bacterium | reverse complement strand
TTTCTGTTTTCTAAAGCAAAAGAATTGGGCAAGACAGTGATCACTTTTTTTGTGGAGTGGATAGTTATTTCAGCAATTGCTTTCCCACTAAAAACATTTTTTGTTACCGAAAAATTTTCATCTGGCAATGAGGTGGCCCCAGGAACGAGGCCAGCATCCAAGCGGGCTGCTACACGTGGAGCTATTAGTTTGCCAGCAATATCGTGGGCGAAAATGATAATATCAGCATTTGCTGCCTCGGCTGCGGCAAGGATGGTGCGTGTCATTTGTTGCGAATCGCTTGCGCTTTGCAAGGGCGAACAAAGCACTTTGGATGCACCTGCGTTGCCTAGCCCACCATCGCCTGTGATGTTGCCATAAGTAATTGCAACCACATCCGTGTTTTGTTGATCGGCTATTTTTTTGGCATAACTCACTGCTTCCAAACTACCTTTTGGGAATTTGCCGTGGTGATGGTCTGTGAAAACAAGTATTGACATCTGTCTAATTTTTTAATTTGAAAATTTGAGAATTTGAAAATGATTTGCGTTTTGAGAATTAGAACATGAGTTACGTTTTGCGAATTTGAAAATGATTTATGTTTAAAGAATGTAATTGTTGTGCTTTTGGGACTATAGTGATTCATTGAAATCGAATGAGGCCCTTTCGTGTTCAATCCCGATAGCTATCGGGACAAATTGATTCATTGCTAAAGTGCCTTTGCTTCTTCATGCAGTATTCTGATAAGGTCGCGCGCATTGTCAGGCGAGATATACTTACAACCTGTTTTAGCTGGAGGCAAAGTGAAGCGTTTTAAAGTTGTGCTTTTGGAAAAATCAATGCCAGCTATAACATCCATGGGTTTGTTTTTTGCAGCCATAATGCCGCGCATGTTTGGTATTCGTTGCTCTGCCATGCCTTTGGCTGCACTTACTAAAAAAGGTGTATTTACTTCCAATACCTCTACACCACCTGCAACCTCCCTTTCGATAATGGCAGTGTTGCCCGCCATATTCATCTTATGCGCCAAGGCCACATAGGGCATGTCCAAAAGTTCAGCAATCATTCCGGGTACTATTGAACCATTGAAATTGATGGTTTCTTTTCCGCAGAAAATAATGTCGAAAGATTTGTCCTTGGCATAGGCAGCAATCTGCTTTGCAACAAAGAGTGAATCGCCTTCAGCTGCATCAATTCTTATGGCATCGTCAGCACCTATTGCAAGTGCTTTTCGGATAATGGGTTCGTAATCTGGGCCACCCACGGATATAGCGGTAACGTTGCCTCCAAGAGTTTCTTTCAACTCAATTGCACGCACCAAAGCATACCATTCGTCATAAGGATTTAGAATGTAATTGACACCATTGTCGTCAAACTTGGTGTTGTCATCGGTGAAAGCGATTTTCGAAGTTGTGTCGGGTGCTTTGCTGATGCAGACAAGGATTTTCATTGATTGTTTGTTTATGGCTACTTCTTAAATATTGCTCTTTAGTTTCTGTTGGTCAACTTTTCTAAAATGCTCAATTGGCATAGCAAACTCTGCATGTACAAAAGTTGACTGCCTTTAAAAATCAAAATTATTGAGAAGCCTTTAAATTTCGAAATAGGGCCGCGAATGTAAAGCAGGTGTTTGAAATTCAAGAAATGAAAGCGGCAAAATGACTTAGAGAAATTCATAAAAAGCATCTCTGATGACTTCTTTTCTTGTTCAACCGCTATAGCCTATTGCAAGGTTTTTATGCAACCATCATCGCTAGCTGAATGGATGTAAAACTGATATTGAATTCAAGAAAGAATCATGATAAAGTAAGTGAAGTCTATTGATTTTTTTTTCTCAACAACGCGAGCATATCGTTAAGTTTTTCTTCCTGCATGGGCTTTGTAAGAAAATCAATAATGACAGAATAGGACTCGGCATTAGCGATATCGGATTCATAAATGGATGAAGTGCAAATAGTAATTTGAGTTGGTTTATGCTGCAACCCAACCAAATAATAGGCATCGAGAAAATCAAATCCTGACATGCCAGGCATGTTAATGTCAAGTAAAATTAGTTCAGGTGGCACATCAGTTTCCTGCAAATAGGCCAATGCTTTTTTGGCACTGGTGAATATAGAATACTTCTCAGCAGCTTCTATTTTTTGAAGCATCTTTTCGTTGATCATGTTTGTTATTTCATCATCGTCAAGGAGTAAAATTTCTTTTAGTTTATGTGGCATTAAGTAAGGATATTTTCATTTCGTTGAAGCGAGTCTAAATTGTGAACTTAGTCCTATTTCGCTCATTATTTCTATTTCTTCTGCTAGTTGAATGGTACGGATTTATATCCATCTATTTAGCACAGCGTCCATTTCTTTTCTTGCATTCTCATCATCAAGTTTTCGAAACCTGACAAAAAGTTTATCAAAATATTTCTTCAAATTTATTCCAATCTCAGTATCCTAAACTTAAATTGAAATCATAGTACAAATTGGCGATGCTCGTAGTTTGAAAATCGAGTTTGAATTGCGTTGTCAGAATTTGAGTGTGTTCGAAATTCAGGCAACAATATTTTCGGGAATAAGCCAATAAAAGGAACTAAAGCTATTGATTTCAAAACCGGATTCAAATGTTATG
>JAYSWI010000085.1:0-2604 GCA_043718125.1 Flavobacteriales bacterium | reverse complement strand
AAATGCCTCTGCACATGTGAACACCAGTGTCCCTAATAGAAGGGTGTCATTCCACACGAGTCATTGAAGTGTGGTATCTGCTAAAGCTGGAACTCTGCAGCTTATTAGCAAGCTATATGATAACGCACGGGCAGATTCCACGTTTTACTCTGTGCAAAGCCATCGCACCGTGGAATGACGTGTAATACCATGAGTGTGTTTATTGTAATAGACATTTGTGCAATCATTACGCTCAATGCACCGTTGTGCGTGCGTCAAATTTGAACATTCTGAACAAGACTCGCGACACTTTGGACAGACACTAATTAGAGACATTTTAGAATAGCTGTGTGGTTTAAATAATAATCGGATTATTTCATATTAACCTATGAAAATATTTTATACCAAGTGGATTTATGAAACAGTCCAAAGATTCTGAGTTATTTTTTATCCAGACAATGAAAAAAATCGTTGCATAGCCTAAGCTACGGAACTATTTTTTGAAGCAGGCTGGGTGAAAAAGAACCAGAAGATTGGGCTATTTTATATATCCACTTGGTATTACGCCAATCAAATTCCTTTTCTAAATTTTGTGTGCTTCGCCTAACTTTTTTGTGTTCAAGAATTTGTTGTGCCCAACTAAAAAATTTGATCATCTTCGCCCCATGCTCAGCGACCTCCCAAAAGTAAAAAATACGAACAGCGACAATTTCTTTTTGCTTGCCGGACCTTGTGTGGTAGAAGGCGAAGCACTCGTGTTCGAAGTGGCAGAGACATTAAAAGCAATTACGGATCGTTTGCATATTCCCTTCATTTTCAAAGCATCCTATCGCAAGGCCAATCGCTCGCGTGGCGACAGCTTTACAGGCATTGGTGATGTTGAAGCACTGGAGCTTTTGCAAGCCGCAGGAAAAAAGTTGGATGTGCCTGTTGTAACTGATATTCACACGGCACAAGAAGCTGCGCTAGCCGCCAAGTATGTTGATGTGCTTCAAATTCCAGCATTCTTGTGCAGACAGACCGACCTGCTAATTGCCGCAGGTGAAACAGGGAAATTTGTCAATATCAAGAAAGGCCAATTCCTTTCTGCTGAAAGCATGGAACACGCTGTGAAGAAAGTGCAGGAAACTGGCAACAAAAATGTTTGGCTCACTGAGCGCGGAACTTTTTTTGGATATCAAGATTTGGTGGTGGACTACAGAGGAATACCTGCGATGCAAAAATTTGCGCCCACCATTATGGACTGCACCCACAGCTTGCAGCAGCCCAACCAAAGCAGCGGTGTGACTGGTGGCCGGCCTGATATGATAGAAACAATAGCCCGCGCTGCCATTGCTGTTGGTGCCGATGGCTTGTTTATAGAAACACATCCCAATCCGGCCGTGGCACTGAGCGATGGAGCCAATATGCTGCGATTGGAACTGCTGGAGGGGATGCTGGAAAGACTTTGTAGGATACGAGAAGTGATAAAGTGAAGACGTGAGAATGTTCAACTTTTCAAATTTAAATATCCAACTTGCAAATTTAAATATCCAACTTGCAACTTTAAATATCCAACTTGCAACTTTAAATATCCAATATCCAAGGAATAGCCGCTAATATGCAAACCGCCTCTACCATTACATCAGAAAATAAACCTGAACAGAAATTTGATCTTGAAGAAAGACTGGTTGACTTTTCTGTTTTGATAATTGACTACATAGAAGTATTGCCAAATGCCAAAGGTGCCAATCACCTTGGTGGACAACTCTTGAGGTCTGGCACATCACCTGCCTTGAATTATGGTGAGGCACAAGCGGCAGAGTCACTGGATGACTTTATTCATAAAATGAAAATTTGCCTGAAAGAACTTCGCGAATCAAGAAACAATTTGAAAATATTGATGAAGAAAAAATATTTGCCCATTGAGCAGACTAATAATATTCATGATGAATGCGATCAGTTGGTTAAGATTTTTTCTTCAAGTATTAGAACAGCGAAACAGAAACAACAACCCAAGAAATGACTTGTAAAATCGACCTTCAAAAATCAACCTATATTCTTCACCACTTTGATATTGGATATTTAAAGTTGCAAGTTGGATATTTTTTCTTTGTATTTTTCTTCCTTCTCTTTTCCCTTTCCTCTTTCGCTCAAGAGGACACCGCCATAGTTCGCACTTATGGCGGCCCTTACTACGAAGAAGGACGACAAATAATTGAATCCATTAACGGAGGCTATGCCATTATTGGCACTACTGGAAGCGACCAGCAGAACAACACCAACTTCTACCTGTTGCGCTTGGATGAGGAACTGAATTGTATGTGGAGCAAAAGCCTTGGTGGCCCGGAGGTGGAGTGGGGTTATAGCATTGTGGAAGATGCCGATGGTAATTTCCTTTTGTGTGGCTACACCAACAGTTATGGAGCAGGTGCTTATGATGTGTTGGTTTACAAAGTAGATCCACTTGGAGAAGTTATCTGGCAACAAACCTTTGGTGGCTCAGACTGGGATTTTGCCTACAAAATGATAGCACACCCGGAAGAAGGGTATCTAATATGTGGCAAAACCTATAGCATGGGCAACGGAGGCAGCGATGGCTACTTATTGCACATAGATGCAGATGGGAATTTGATTTCGGAGTGG
>JAYSWI010000084.1:0-2606 GCA_043718125.1 Flavobacteriales bacterium | reverse complement strand
GTTTAAATTTATACAACTCATAGTTGGATGCTTCGAGTGAACCGTAAAATTGAGGATTGCGCACATCCCATTCTATCAATTTTTTTTGAATAGTGATGGCATTGTTTATTGCATTCTCGTTTGGAGTTTGGCTCATGTTTAAACACACGCTGTCCACTGCGTTTAGCACCATCGGTTTCAATATTAAATTGGTGCTGATTCTTTCGGCTTCCAATACCATTTCTGTATAGTCAGCTCTATTGGCCAACTGCTGGAAATAGGACTTAAAACTATGGGTATATGCTTTCTTGGTTGCCTCATTGTTGGGCGTTAAAGAATAAGCAAGTTGAAGATAATTGAGTGACGCCACGGGTTCTTGCGCATTGGCCAATTTGCGCCCGGCCTCGGACAATTTTGAAGAGACATATACTTTCATCTTCATGGAAGTGCCCATTTTTTCGAGGGTAGTTTTATAGGCGCTTAGTGCTTCGTTATATTGTGCATCGGCCAACAATCTATCGGCATATCCCAAATAGTTATCAAATCCAGTATTTGGATCAGAAGCGTTTGTGAAGCTGAGGCTTACCAAGCCATAGTGCAGCAATTGAATGTTTATATTTTTTTCCGACAATAAAAAAGAGGCGGTATTGGAGCGCACTGCTATGGAGTCCTCACCTGTTGCACTAGCAGTTACTAGGGCATAAGAACTTACTGAGCGGGATTTCATTTTGTTGAAGAATACCACGAGCTTGCCATCATCGCCCACGTCATAACTAAAATGATTGTCTGGTGTGGGTGGCTTCAATTGATATTGGTAAACCTGCTGTGTGCTGCCTCCATCTGCCACGAAGTAGGTATTAAAAGTCGCCTTTTCGAAAAGCACATTGCTCACCTTTTCAAAAGCATTGATGCCAACGCCTGGCTTGCCAATGGTGAATTTCAATATGGGTTCTTGATCCCACTCATACACTTCAAGTTGTGTGGTGGTTTTATTATATACGTGTATCTGATCAAGTGGGTCCACGAAAAAAGAACCAATCTCGCCAGGGCTGTCACCGCTTTTTTCTGCTCGTAGTTTTATTTGTTTCAATGCTATGGGCCAACCACTGCTGGCCACTCTGTATATGGCGTTGGCTTTGTTGTCCCATACAAATATTTGATCCTTGCTGTCCACTTGTATTTTGTATGGGGACTCTATTCCTGAATTTTCTGCTTGGGTGATGATGCGTTGGTAGTCACCTTTGTTGTTCCACAAATGAAAATTGCCATTGCTGTGATCTGCCACTACAATATTTCCGTTTTCCTGTATCACTATTCCTGTTGGGTCTTTTAATCTTTTTGGAATTTGTTGTCCAAATTTTCTAATCAAAGTTCCTTTTGGGTCGAACATCACTATCTCATCATTGCCGCCATCTATGACATAAATATTGGACAAGGAGTCGGTGGTAATGGCCACGGCTTCATCAAATTTGCCACGAATAGCAAAGGCTTCGTTATTGGTGAGGTCTTTATAGGCGACCACCACACCTTTGTCATTTATAGGTATTAAGTAAAGGTTGCCATTGGGTGCGGAAGCCATATCAACTGCGGGAGTATGGGTGGTGGTTCTGGTCTCCAATCGCATTCGTTTTGCTGCGGGTATCAAAGGAGCAATATTGGTGGCCACAGTAAATATTTGGGTTCTATTTACAGCTTTATCCAATATCGCAATTGCGTTGCCGTAGCAAACTCCAGAAGTAATGGCCATCACTTGCTGGAAAACTGATTTGGCACTATTGCCTTGGCTTCCAAGTTTGCCTTGCATCACTGCAATTTTATCAAAGTGAGTTGTGCTTCCGGTGGCCTCGTCCAAAAGGAAAAAATCGCCATTGGGAATGACAGCCATGTCAATCACATTGGATACCGATAGGCCACTTTTTCGCGATAGAGTGCGGTGTGTGTTGATGAGGTTTCCGCCAATGTCATAAATAAATATTGAACATTCTTTCTTGTCCAAAACATAAACATCATTGCGGCCATTGATGCCTATGGCAATAGGATCAGAAAAGGTATTCACTGCGCCTCCTAGCCAGGTAATGTATTCGCCTGAGGGTGAAAAAATATCCACTTGTGAGCGACCACCATTGAGCAAATAGATATAGCCTTCGGTGTCGGTAGTGATGTCCAATACGTCATTGATTTGGCCAATAGAAGATCCTTTTTCACCAAAAGAAAATCCGACACCTGCAATTGGTTTTACAATTACTTTATCTAGCTCTTCATCATAAATATAAAGCGTATTGTTTTTATCAATACACATTTGAGTTGGGCTGAGTAGCGTGATGTTGCCATTTGAAGTTGCAACTGTTTTTATGGTTTCAATCTGCACACCCAAAGAGTCGAAAACATGCACTGCTTGCGAGCCACCATCCACAACATAAACGTGGCCTTTGGTGTTTAGTGCAATGGATTTATTGTTTGAAAAAGAATCTTTCGGAGTGCTTGGAGCGAAATTGACGAAGGACATTGTTTGGCCAAGCGCATCAAACGAAGTCATAAATAAAACAACGGGAAAAAACAATTTGAGATATCGATAGTCAAGGTTCATAACAACAGACCTTATTTTTTTAGTGAGCGAAATGTATAGC
>JAYSWI010000083.1:0-7650 GCA_043718125.1 Flavobacteriales bacterium | reverse complement strand
TGACAATGCGTGCGGGATTCTCAAATCTAAGCGATAGAAAATTCACTTTTATCGTTCTAAAATGAGCATGGATTTTCTATCGCTTGATTTGGGTTTATCTTCTCTCATGTTATACCGTATCGGTATCTGTTTTAGGCCAATCTGCGCTACGCTCGATTCGCCTAAACAGCTACTCTAACGGCATTTACTATTCTAAGTCCAAAATAGTTTTTGGACTATTTTGAACTAAGAATTGGTATTACTTGATGATTAGAGACCAGCAACGCACCAAAAAAGGGCAGGTCTTCGGACCCGCCCTTTATACCGATACGGTATCTGTAATAGTCCAATAGTGCGATGCGCATTTTGGACTCTGACAGCTACTCTATCGGCATTTACCATTCTAAGTCCAAAATAGTTTTTGGACTATTTTGAACTAAGAATTGGTATTACTTGATTATTTTAGTCGTACAATAGTGTTTTAGTTATTCATTAAAAATTCTTTCATTGGTTCCCAATAATTTTCTTTCCAGCCTTTGCATAATGCATCGAACTTGTGATCAGGAACATCTTTTTGTGTAAAGGATAGTTTTGTTTTATCACCAATCTGCTTAAATACGAAAGTGCAAAAAGAAAAATGAGTATCAGGCCAACCATCTTCAGCAAAATTCCATGCCTGAACAATTTTTTTACCTGCAACCAAATCAATATTGTATCCGTGACAATAGCCATCAAAAACTCTAAATTTACCATCTACCTCCTTGCTCATTTCTACTTTTCCGCCAGTAAAAGCGCCATGTTTTTTGGCATCCATAATTAAGTTATATACTTCTATTGGAGTTGCGTTAAAGGTTACGGTTTGTCTAATCGTTTTTATTTTCATGCTGTTGGTGTAAGTTCAGTAATTCTATACATCAAAATTAGCCCAACTATTCATCGTTACAATACTATCCAGCCACTTACTGTGGTGTCGATGTTGACTTCGTTTTCAACGACATTACAAATGAATCGCAACTACTTGAGATTATCAAAGAAGAAGAAAACCGCCTTTCGGGTGTAAAATTTGTCGTAAACATCTCAACAGCGAGAAAGACTTTGTATCGATCAGAAAAGGCACTTCTAACAACCTCTTTCATAAATCGATCAACTATGAATATTGCCATTTCCTAATCCTTCGTTTCGGTGTTCATTTTGCCGAATACTTCGTCAAATATCAGTTCCATAACTAAGGCTATGCAACTTCGATTTTCCTCGTATTCAAAAAAACGACCTATCGCGATTCACAAAAGAGGTGCTTAGAAGTGCCCTTAAAAATTCAACCCTTTCAGGGTTGGGGGGTTGCCACCGCTTTTTTTTACAATGGGTGATGCACCCATCGTTATTGTTGTTCAACCCTTTCAGGGTTGGGGTTGTGTGGTTTGCTTTACCACGGGCTGCGACAGCGGTTATTGTTGTTCAACCACTTCGTGGTTGGAATATGTGATTGTCTCATTTACCGTGGGCTGCACCCACGGTTATTCCAATTAAACCCTTTCAGGGTTTGGCGACTTCCCAATTATCGTAATGGTTAGCCGCTATAATCCTATTCCACCACCAATCTTTGCGCACCTATTACACCTTTGCCAAAGTCCACTTCTATAAGATACAAACCTGCGGCAAGCATAGAAACATCCACTTGCGTTTGCAGCCCATGGTTATTCATAGTTGATGTATAGACTGATTTGCCTGTAATATCTCTGATGGTGATGCTCTCAAATTCTTGATTGCTCGAGATACTTACCTGATTCGTTGCCGGATTGGGAGCAATCTGAAAAAGACCCTTCTGCTGCGCAGAAGGGTGACGGCCCTCGTCTATGCCAACAAAGCAGCCAATGTCCTGAACTTCGCCACAGGCGTCTATTTTGAGCAACCAATGCCTTTGCGTATTGACTACAGCGGTAAAAAAATTACCTGTTGCAATAAAACCACCGTCAGGAGTACACTCTACATCTAACAAATAGGACTGATAGGTATCCACTGGCGGCAAGTAGGACTTCATCCATTCCAATTGGAAGGAGCTGTCCACTTTCATCATAATGGGCTGCTCGCCATAGTCGCCATTTTCAGGGAAGTCGAAATTCATAAGTGCCAGAAAACCACCATCGGGTGTGGCAGTGAGGTCTTCTGGTACAAAAATGTAAACCAAATCATCGGTGAAATCGTTTTGAACATTTACATCGCTATTGGGGACTGGCAACATGGTAGTTGGATCAAACTCCATGAAATGCAAGTCTAGATCATAGGCATAGTTACCAGGATTATATGAATAGCTATAAACATAACACAAAACAACGTTGCCGTTTGGCAATTGCACAGATGAACACCGACCATCAGATTGTGTTGGATTGCCCCAATGATATAAAGCTAAAACATTGCCTTCTGCATCAGTCTTGATCAGCTGATGATCTGAATAGCCATTTATCATCATCCCTGTAGATAGTAGTAGATTACCTCCTTCGATATGGTATATCTTACTAAAATTTAGGCTATTACCCTGTTCCATTTCAGTAAGCTTCTTTGTCCAGATAATATTACCAACGGTATTGACTTTCCAAAGAAATTTTTCTGAAGAATCTACCAATACCGGCCAATCTGGGCCATCGTCATTGTAACCTTGCCTTCCTGCTATGTAGAATGAAGTATCATCAATCATCAGCATTGCATCAAACCTATAACTCATGGTGTCCACATTGGGCACTGCTAAGGTATCAGTATATAGGTAGCTGAATTCGGAATCCCAATGAGATATTGCACAGGTAGAAGAGTTGCTCTGCTCCACCGAAAAATAAACCGATTCCAATAATTGATACTCACCATCAGGCAACTGAATGTACATGTCAGGATTTGGTGTAAATCGGCTGCTTGGGAAATCACTATATTCTTCGTTATTAGTTTCTCCTATGGTACTTACTTGTCGCATTACATATGGATTTCCTGTTGTAGTTGCTAGACCTCCTATGGTTACATAATTAGAATCAATCAGGAATACATTATGAGCAGAATTTCCGAAATTATCAGGTTCTTGTGCCCAATATATATTAAAATAGTCATACTGAGCAGTCAAGTAACTGCTCAATATGACAAACAATGAAAATAGAAAACAACGTTGCATTATTCCTTTATGATTTGAAGCGTGTGTGTGCTGCCATCGATAGTGCTGACTTCAATATTGTAGCAACCAATGGCTAAATGGCCAATGTCGATTACTTGCTGGTTGCTATTTGCAAAATAATCTTGTATTACAAGCAATTTACCTACTGTATCCTTAACCCTTATGGCAGTTATGGAACTGCTAGCAGCAGTGATCACGACAAAATTGCTTGCAGGATTTGGAAAGCAAGTAATTTCGTTTGACACTATAGAACCGCCAGAAACAAGCGCACTTCGCAGGTTTGGTGGCACGTCATCGGGTGTATAAATGGGATTGAACAACTCGCGTAAACCCAATTCAATCAATTTAGATTCGGCCCACGAGCTGGCCCATGGGCCGCTATTGTCAACTATAGCAATCAGTATAGCCTCCTGCGCATTTGTAATAGATCCTGGTTGGCTTTCTTCTAGTTCGATGAGATAAACAAGATCAACAATTTCATCTTCCTCGGGTCGCGTCATATCAAATTGAGAAGGTGCCTGTTCCAATAGGTCAATAGCACCTTCATATTCTTCCGTAGCGATGAGTAATGTAGCCTTTGTGTAAACATCATTGATGCTAACGGGGTTGGCGAACAGTGCCAACTTAGCGCCCATCGGATCGGGGTGTTCCAGATCGGCCTCTATGTTGTCCATTATTCTATGCAGAGCCAATTCGCGTTGTGCTTGCAAACTACTGATCTTTGCTTCATACACCTCCTTGGTCGAAAGGATATTGAGACCAGCATTTATCTGATTCATTTGCATTTCGTTTAGTGGTGTGGTTTGGTCGGCCAATGCTTTTCGTATCAAAGCACTTTTTGCTGCAGTGGGGTTGGCCGCAAGCAATTGGGTGAGCAAAACAGATGGAAGCGGAAATTCGCGTTCTATGGTATAGAGCATCACCTCTTCACTTAATGCAGGACTTTGATTGATAAGTGTATTATACAATTGCAATGCCTCACTATAGCTTGCATAGAGCACTTCTGCCGTTAGTCCTTCAGTATCGCCTCCATCCACTATCATCTGGCGGATTGCAGTTTGCACCTCTATTTCCAACTCTAAATCGGCTATGCGCTGCTCATTGTCGGGGACAAGGTTAACGTAGTCATCACACGCATTAAAAAGTTGATCATCCATTATGAATACCCCACCAAATTCGCTGGGGTCATATACGTCACTGTTGGCTGCGTAATAGTTGTAGGTATTGGTAAAATTCTCAGCGTGTTCGTGCCACCACCAATTGCCTCCGGGGTTGAGAAATTGATTGCCTGCGCTTTCAATATCTAATGAATTAGGATCAACATATTTTTGATTGAGATTGATACCAGACCAAACACCACCAAAGGCTGAAAAGCTAAATACATCAATAGCCGCAAGGCTATTAAATGTGTTGCATTGGTATAGCAACCCCGAAAGTCCATTCGAATTCCTATTGCGGTTGTACAAGCCAAGGCCGAGGGGTTGGTTGTTAAACACGTTGCCATAGACGGTGTTGTTCCAATTGCCACAATCGTTTACCACACAGCCTACACGTGGGAAGTTGTCTAGGTTGAAGTGGTTTTCGCGGATGTCAAATTTTGAGATGCTGCCTTGTATGTAACATCCAAAAGCTTGGGTGGCATATTGAGTCGTATGAATAACCGGTGCCACATTAAAATTGTAATCTTCAAACCAATTGCGGTGTACATTAATTCTGCGCGGGAAAAGCGAAAAAATACCACGAAAACAATTAAATGTCACCTTATCTATTTGTGTTGCAAATTGGTTTGTTCCACCCACTTGATAAACGCCATAAGCAAAGCCATCTAAGCTAGTGTTGCAAGTATTGTCATTGCAATATCCCTTCAACATAAAAGATGCGACATACGCTCTAATGGCCACCAATGGTTTATTCGCTATTTGGCAATATGCCGGAACAGTATTCTTAAAATCACAACCTCTGAAACGAACATATAGTACATTATCCATAAAAATTCTATCTTCTGGAAGATGACCAGTTTCATAGTCATTGTCAATTAGGAAATGACAACCGAAATAAGAAGATCCATCAGCGGCATAAGAATATGGTGCAAATCCATTTCTTCGTTTAAATGACTTGAAATGTGCATCGTATTTATTGTTGAGATAAAAGTCTTCAGTCGACATAATAGTTCCCCCTATTCCTTCTTTCCAATGCTGGCTGCAATTCCCAGTAACAAGGTTACCAAATTCATCCACACATTGTTGCAATGCGTTGCCGTTTGCAGCCGATCTAAAATTACTGAAAGCTTTTTCTGCATATTCAATATGCGAATTAATGGAGCGTAATAGGCCGCGAACCGAAGTATAAGGAATACCAACTTTGTATCTAGCTGAACACTCAATGCCTTTCCACATGCCACATCCTTGAATTTTGGTAAGAGTACTATTGGTTAGATGTAAAGCAGCTCCGGGATTAACCAGTATTTTTTTGCCCCCTGCAATTCTAATGTTCCTACCAATGATATAAAGAACTGCCCCATCTTCAAGAATCAAATCTTCAGTAAGCACATAATCTTGAGCGGCATTGTTCCACCAAACTTGGGGACCTGCTTCGATGGTATAATCTAGTGGTGGGTTGGGGTTTATATCGCAGCATACAGGCCCTTGTTCAATTACCACCGTGCCAGTACCAGGGCAGTTGTTGGCATCATTAAAAGTGATGTTGTAGGTGCCATCAGTCAGGTTGGTTTGGTCGGCACCGGTGGCGTTGGTGGGGCCGGTCCATACTATGTTGTTGTATGGTGCTGTGCCTCCGATGATGGTGATGTCCGCTGTGGCATCGGCCAAGCCATCGCACGTGGGTGAGGTGGTGATGGCAGTCAAGGTGGTGGGTGGGCAGCAGTCTATTTCGGGTATTGTAAATGGGGTGGGTAGGCTTAGACAATTAGTTACACCATCAATTGCAAACACTTGATACAAACCGGCACATAAAGCATCCATATTGGGGCCTATTGGATATATGATGGATACTGCAGTGGTGTTCATGATGCCATTGCATTGACCTATACATGCGGGTTGCACGAGGTAAACAAAAGGCGAATTGTTGGTATAGTCGATATGCAAAACACCGGTGCCAAATACAGGACATCCCAAAGCATCGGTACCTGTGAGCACAAGGTTGATGTTAAAATCTACTATGGCTGGATTAAGCACATTGCTCCAAGTAAAATCGAAATTGCCGTTGCCGTCTCCCTGCACGCCATTACCTGTTATTGCAATATCGTTGATAATAACACCTGCGGGCAGATTGATCAATTGCAACAAATCATTGTAATCTGTACCCGCACAAATAGTAGTTTCTAAATTAAAATCGGTAATACAAGTCTGAACTACTACGTTGTCTATATAGAATTCGGTATTGGCCGTTGCATTTCCATTGAGGCCAAAAAGCAGGAACAACTGCGTATCAATAAAAGCACTTTCATCATTTGTATTTAACTGGAAACATATTGTGTGATTTTGCCAGTTGTTGGCCTCCCAAAGTGAGATGCCACTGGAAACTTGTTGGATAGGAAATAAGTAATTGTTGTCGGAATAAAAATCAGGAACTCCACCGGTGGGAATCACGTTAGAAAAATCAACAACCACAGTTTGTTGTTCCATTGATGGATCGGTATTGCACAACATGTAATTGAATGAAAGCATGTAATTGATATTGCCTTCGAATGTGCAATTTAGTGGTATAAAAATCCCTTCAGAATTGCTCAGGTGTACGAAGTTGTTACCGTTGGAAGCGACATTAGGATAGCTGCATACATTGGTCAAACAATTGGTGCCATTGACCACATCAGGTGGGCTTCCAAGCGCGCTCCAAAGATTGGGCGCACTATTCAATTGGCAAGCACTTCCACCGTTCTCAAAACTGTTGTTGTTTATCATGTTGCCACATGTTTGCGCATAAGAATTGAAGCATAAAAAAGACATCAAAACAATACAGAAACTGAAATTCAAAACAGCCTTCGCTTTTGCGAAATGTTTTGTGTTAGAATTAAAATAAAATTTAGAATTGCTTTCTGGTAATTTGAATTTACCTTGAACGTTTGTTAAAATTGACTGCTGACTGCTGACTGCTGACTGCTGACTGCTGACTGACTTGTGAAAGTAGCTACTTGATCCTCGAAGCACCTACTTGGGTTTGGATAATTGTACATTAGTTATTAAGATATTTAGTTTGTTTTGGATTTATTTCCAATATCAAAGATGCGCAAGTATTTCAAATTTTGTAAGAAAGTTGAAAAGTTTTTTTTGAAATGAAAAAATGTTGTGGTCTCATAGTGTTTATGCATTTGTATTTTCTCACATAAGTTTTCCAATTCTGATTCTCTGGGAGTTTACAAATTGTGAATAGGTTACAAGCCAATAATATCGGCACATCGAAAAGACTAAGCCTTATTGTTTTGGATAACAAATAATGACTAGGCATTTAAAAATTAGGCTGCTGCATTCTAAAAATGTAATGGCTTCTATTTTCACTCAGCC
>JAYSWI010000082.1:0-2611 GCA_043718125.1 Flavobacteriales bacterium | reverse complement strand
TGCAAGAAGATGCGATGTTCAACTATGCCAAATTAGCATTCGAGCTTTCTTACAATCCATTTCACGAAGCGATATCTGCCTTCGAGGATTATCTGAACAAATATCCGAACTCACCAAGGGCGGATGAGGCGTATGAATTTCTGCTGAATGTATATATGAAAACACGCAATTACGAACGTGCATTAATTTCTTTAGACAAAATTCAGAACAAAGATGCACGTGTGAAAGAGGCTTATCAAGTGGTGGCATACAACCGTGGTGTAGAGCTTTTTCAAAGTCATGATTTTGTAGGGGCCGACAAAAATTTCGATAAGGTGGCCACCTATCCAGTAAGCCCAACTATGAATGCGGATGCAAAATTTTGGAAAGCCGAAATTCGATTTCAGCGCAGCGAGTGGTCTGATGCTATTTCTCGTTACAACACTTTTCTAAACGAACCCGGTGCATACAACAGCGAGTTTTATGGCCTTGCACATTACGGTCAGGGCTATGCGTATTTCAAACAAGCAAATGACGAAGACAACATTCAAACCTCGCGGGATATATATGCCAACGCCAACACCTCTTTTAGAAAATATGTGGATGGAGGTCATGCCAAAGAGCCTTCAAAAGTGAACGACTCTTACATGCGAATTGGCGATTGTTTCTTCGTGAATAAAAACTACACACAAGCCATTGCCTACTACGACAAGGCAGCCGACAAAGACGATATAGGCCGCGACTACGCCATGTATCAAAAAGCTATGAGCTATGGATATGACGAACAAAACGACAAAAAAACGTGGGTACTAAAAAGCCTTTTGAGCGAAAGGCCGGACTCCAAATTTGAAGTAGATGCCAAATATGAACTAGCAAAAACATACCTCAGCGACAACCGGCTGAACGATGCCAAAACATATTACAACGACATCATCACCAACCACAACACTGCGCAATACGCCAAGTATGCTCTGAAGGACTTATGCCTTGTATATGTGAAAGAAGGCAACGAGGAAAAAGTAAAAGAATCATACAAAACACTAAAACAGAAATATCCGAATGATGCAGTTATCAAAGATGCTTATGCCATTTGTAAAAGTATTTTGATAGATGATCCTGAATTCCAGAACGATGCCATCACCGTGGGCGGTTCCACCAAGGACGAAGTAGAAACCGATGTGTATGCCAAGGCCGTGGACTTCGCCCAGCGTGGCGATTGCCCCAATACCATCACCAAATTAACGGCCTATCTCCAACGTTTTCAACCGGCATATTATGGTACAGATGCACATTTTTATTTGGCACAATGCTATTATGAATCAGACAATGTAGATAGCGCTTTGGAGAGTTACAATTTTGTAATAAACAACGGCACATCGGACTATAGCTATATGGAAATAAGTTTGAAAAATGCGGCCATTATTACCTACAACAAAAGCAACTACTCGCAAGCCCGCGAGCACTATTCCAAACTCCTCAATGCGGTGTCCAAAACCAATCAGCTTGAAGCGCAAATTGGCATGATGCGTTGCAATTACCTCCTCAACAATTTCAACGAAGCCAAAACGTATGCGGACATGGTGCTGACCAACGCAAGCACACCGCTTGATATTAGATACACAGCACAACTGTGGCGCGGAAGGATAAGAATGAACAATTCGGAATACGATGGTGCCATTACAGATTTTAAAGAGGTAATAAAAAAGGGTGGTGTGGAAGCCGCAGAGGCGAAGTATGGAATATCGAAATGCCTCTTTGGCAAAACTGAATACAAGAAGTGCGAAACAGAAATCTTCCAACTTATAGAAAAATATTCTGCCTTTGAGGAGTGGAAATACCGTGGCTTCCTTTTGCTGGTTGACAATTATATAGCCAGCAAAGATTACTTCCAAGCCCGCGCCACCATCAACGCTATCAGCGAAAATGTGACCGAGCAATGGGTGCTGGACGAAAACAAAAAGAAAGAAGACCAACTCAACGCACTCGAAAATCCGCAGGGTGGGCAAGGCACAGGCAGCGATATTGAAATAGATATTAACCCTAACAATAATTAACCCCCACTCCCAAAAAACGAATCACAAGAACAACCCGATGAAGAACATCCTATTCATACTATCCATTGGCCTTTGCAGCACAATGACCTTCGCCCAAGATTCATTAAATTTTGAGAGCGTTTTTGGTGGCGACCGCAGGTTGTTTCTGCGCGATGCCAACAAGCTAAACGTGTGGCCACAAACAAAGGACAGCGTAGTTCAAATGACCAGTATCAAATACACTTTGTTGCCCACACAAAAAGCAATCACCATTGAGCCTAAACTCATTTCACCTGCCAAAATAAATGTGGAAGAGAAACTTCCCTATTTGTACAAGGCATTTCTGAAAGCAGGATATGGTAGTTACAACACCATACCTATCGATTTCTACTTTGCAGATGGACGCAGCAAAAAAGGAACTTTTGGAATGCACTACCAATATTTGCGTGGTGATGGTGTACCGTTGCAAGATGATGATAGCATTCCTGACCGATATAGCTTTAGTCAAGCAGAGCTATGGGGCAAATGGTTTTTTAAGAAACAGCAACTCCTTGGCAAAATGAATTGGGAACGCAACGTGTCGCATTTTTATGGTGTGG
>JAYSWI010000081.1:0-2612 GCA_043718125.1 Flavobacteriales bacterium | reverse complement strand
AAAAAATTGCGCATCAATCAATCTTTTCGGCCAAAGTAGGCTTGACTCGACCCTTGACTTTTTCAGCAGGCCCTAATTAGAATTGGTATTAAATCCATGCCGATCCGTTCAATCAGTATTCCAAAAAAACATCATTACCAATTCTTAATAGCATTGATTTTCAATATCATTATTTGTTTTGGTGGATCGAAAGAATAGGCATTAATACCATTTCTAATTATGAAGTAGGCCAGCCATTTTCTCTCCTCCGGAGAGAACACAAGTGAGGCGCAAAAAAAAAGGGACTAATTCATATTTAGAAATGATATAAAAACAAATCTCATAGGTACAATTTGGTGGGGATTGAGCAGAAGTTGTTGGATTGGCTTTCATCTAAAACCATTGATAAGCCAATACATAAATTGGTATGCTTGTTACTCAATTGGCCATTTCTATCATAGTTCAAGCACCAAAGTTGTGTGAACCAATTGCCCGATTAGATTTGCCGCGCTTTAACGCAAAATCTAATTCTCAATAAATAATTTATTTTCATAATGAAAAAGAACAGCTTCTACCTGGTGGTAGCGGTATTGATGGTCGCCTTCATGGCGAGCTGCAATGGCCTCAAAAAAATGAACGAACACATTGCAGAGCTAGGAGCTACTGCAACGCCAAATCCTCTTGAGGTGCATGGCGATAGTGTTGAAATAACTATTAGTGGAAAATTTCCACCAAAATATTTTCCTAAAAAAGTATATGTGGAAGGCACACCTGTGCTAGTAAACAGCGGTGGTGGCGAAACGAAATACAAAATGAAAGCCTACCAAGGCGAGCAAGCAGTGGGCAACGGCACCAAGGTGGTAAACAAAGTGGGTGGCCCATTGAGCTACAACGACCGCATAGCCTACAAACCCGAAATGGCTGAAAGCAAACTTGAACTGCGCATACATGGCAAACAAGGCAAAAAGGAGCAAGACCTAGACCCTGTGGTGGTTGCGGAAGGAATCATCACAACGCCATATTTGATGAAAAGCGATGCCAAAGCAATGACAAACAATGAAGACAAATTTGTGCGCACCACCAACAAATCGATGGAAGCACAAGTAAACTTCGACTACAATTCTTCTAGCCTGAAACCAGCAGAGTTGAAACAAACAGACATTGCTGATTTGGGGAAATTTATTGATTCCTGCGCACGCAATCCGAAGCTGGTTATTAAGAATATCGAATTTATTTCTTACGCATCGCCCGAAGGCGAATTGCTTTTGAACGATGAGCTTGCCAATGAGCGTGCTGCTGCGGGCAAAAAAGTTTTGACCGATTTAATAAAGAAAATGAAATTGACCAATGTGCCAGAAACCATTTTCACCATGTCGCCAAAGGGCGAAGACTGGGATGGCTTTAGAAGCGCAATGGAGAAATCAAACATTGATGACCGCAACATTATCATCAATGTATTGCAGATGACTAAAGACCTACAATCGCGCGAGCAAGAAATAAAAAACATCAGCAAGACTTACACACAAATTCAGAAGGATATTTTCCCTAGCCTTCGCAGGTGCCGCATTGTAGTGAACTATGCCGAAGAAGGCTATAGCGATGCAGAATTATCAGCACTTTCAACTTCTAATCCTTCAGTATTAAAGTATGATGAGTTGATGAAAGCCGCTACTTTGACAGAAGACTTGAATCAGAAAGTGAGCATATACACCGCAGCTGCATCGAAGCCGGATGCAGACTTCCGCGCAGCCAACAACATGGGTGTTGCATACTATATGCTAAACAAAACTGGTGATGCTACCTCACAATGGAAGCAAGCCTATAGCATGAAAAAATCAGCCGAAACAAGCAACAACATGGGCGTGTCGTCACATGTGGCGGGTGATCGCAAACAAGCACAAACTTATTTTAACGAAGCCGGCAGTTCTGCTGAAAGCAAATACAACAAAGGCCTTCTTGACATTCAAAATGGCGACTATGGAAGTGCGGTAAGCAACATGGGAAGCTTCAAGACTTTCAACTCAGCACTTGCAAAATTGTTGAATAAAGACAATGCCGGTGCAAAAGCTGATATGGTTGCAAGTGGCGACACCTCTGCAATCTCAGATTATCTGCGCGCAATCATAGCTGCCCACGAAAGTGATGTAAGTGGTGTTGGTACCAACATTAAAAGTGCGGTGCAAAAGGATGCAGCGCTTGGAGCAAAAGCAAAGAAGGATTTGGAATTCCGCAAATACACAGACCAGTTGACTTTCTAAAACTGAATCTGCGAATGAAATTTCAAAAAGCCCTTCTGAGTTTCAGAAGGGCTTTTTCTTTATCAATCTTATGATCAAAACAAGGCGAAAATTAATAAACTAAAGAATGAACAAAAGCTACAAACCCGAAATTCGATTTGCTGATATAGATGCTATGGGCCATGTCAACAATGCAGTTTATTTCAGTTATTTTGAACAGGCCCGCATTTTTATTTTTAAACAATTGGTGGGCGACAAATGGAATTGGGACGAAGATGGATTACTTGTGGCGCACAATGAAATAGACTACAAACTGCCCATTTTTCTGAACGACAAAATTGAAATAGAAACAAGCTGTACACAAATAGGCAACAAGAGTTTTACGCTAAAATATAT
>JAYSWI010000009.1:0-2946 GCA_043718125.1 Flavobacteriales bacterium | reverse complement strand
CATACGTGGCGGTGTATCCGAAATTGTCGCTGGTGCTGCCGCTGTAGGTGGAAAAAATTAACTGTGGATCTATTATCAGATCATAGCTTTTGTTATATCCTTTCGGAAAATTAAAGGTGACTTGTTCGCCCTTCAACAAATATTCGCAAGCCACCAATTTCTTTTCGCCTTTTATTATCTGCCAAACTAGTGGCTGCTGCTCATACAAATTGTTTACAGAAGTCGCTATTCTCAAACGGCCATTTTCCACTTCCAACTTGTCCATACCGGCATACTTCATTTTTATCTGCGACACATCGGCACCGGCCCTCACTACGAAATCATACTTCAAAAAGAAATCTTGTGAGTAAAATTTAAAATCAATGCCCTCATAAAAATTGTTGCGCACTACTGCCTCGAAAGCACCACATCCACCAGCCCATTTGCTGGAATCTTTCCCCAAGAAATAATTGTAATATGCTTTCTGTTTATTTAGTGCAGAAATAGATGCTTTTTCATTCGCGCCCTCAAAGGTGACGGAATAAACATGGCCTTTGATGCGCACATCTTCGGGTTGAAATATTTTGCCCTCATTGTGCGCTTGATTGACTGCGGTCAAATCCATGAAATGAAATTTCAACGCATTGGATTCAATGAAAACTTTTCCATTCTCCAAATCACCTGCGAAAAGCACTTGACCAGGCCATTGTCCTTTGTTCTCAACAAACGAATAATGGCTTTGCACTTGGCTTGAAGCACAAAACCAAAACCCTAAAAAAAGAAATGTGATTTGAATTTTGAATAGCACGGTACGAATGTAATACGGCAGTGACAAACAATTGAGCTCATTAGCTGCTTCACCTTATTGCGCCTCTTTTTTGTAGCACAATAAAGTGTGATATAAATGACTTTCGCATTTACAAGGCAGCATTTTTTGAAACCCTGCGGCTTGTCATCCTGAGCTTGTTTAAGGGCCTCACTTGTTAAAGCTTACTCAATGGTTTGGCGTGACCCTGAAACGAGTTCAGGGTGACGAGTATCATTTGTGGTATGATGTGTATTCTTATCAAAGCGAAAAGTTTTTGTGACACACTCTGCTTGAATAGACCGCTGCGGCCCGTCTCCCTGAACTTGTTTCAGGGCCTCACTTGCTACGGCATCTCCCTATGGTTTGGTTAGACTCAAAACCGACTCAGCATCCATCTATTATTTTATATGAAGTCAATCAATCATTCTCCTCCGAAACACTCTAATTTCGTTGCATGAAAACAAACTTACATATTGGAAAACTACTCTGTGTGTTCATACTTCTAAGCCCAGGTTTATGCGCACAAGACTATGCTTACCAATGGGCCAAACCCATTGATGGCACTTACCTTACCGGTGCTTCCAAAGTGGTAGAAACTGCCAACACGGACCTCATCTTGGCTGCAGTTTTTCGGCAAACTGTAGATGCTGATATATCTGAGGGTGTGCAAGAGTTTACGGTGACTGCCGGAACGCACAATCCATTCCTCAGTCGTATCACCGCTGATGGCGACTTTCTGTGGGCCGTACACATTAGCGGGCAAGTATTTGTTAATGCCTTGTTGCTCGATGAGGAAGAAAATATTTACATCGCAGGCGACTTTGAAGGCACGGTTGATTTCGACCCGGGAGTGGATGTTGTGCAAGCAGTTTCGCTGGGTGCGCATGACTCGTATGTGGCAAAGTATTCTCCAACAGGTGAATTGATTTGGGCAAAATTCTTTGGTGCCTTTCAGCAACAAAGCATAATGGGAATGGACATGGACAATGAAGGCAATCTGGTATTCACAGGTAATTTCCAATACACCGTGGACTTCGATCCCAATGCTGGTGTTGCAGAATTGACTCCGCTGGCCAATGAAATATCAGAGGATGTATTTGTAGCGAAATGGACAGGCGATGGTGAGTTTGTATGGGCAAAACAATTGGGAGGTGTGGGCTTGCAATCATCTTACAGTTTGGCACTGGACCCGCAGGACGACATTCTTATTACCGGAAATTTTACAGACGTAATGGACTGTGACCCCGATGCGGGCGAATTCCTGCTGACTCCCATTGGTACCAACTTCACTGCGTTTGTAGTGAAGCTCAGCAGCAATGCAGAATTTTTATGGGCACAACAAATAGGCGATGGCTCGCAAGACATTGGCTTTGTTGTAAAAACGGACGACAACCTTAACATCTACTACACGGGCCATTTTGATGGCACTGTTGACTTTGATGAAGGTAGCAGCATTAGCGAGTTAACAGCTTATGGCAGCCGCGATGTATTTGTATGCAAGCTCGCATTTGATGGCTCTTTCCTTTGGGTATCACGCCTTGGCGGTGCAGACACCGAGCATCCTGTGAGCATGGACTTAGATGCGGATGGCAATGTGTACACAACGGGTTTCTTTCTGTCTACCTGCGATTTTGATCCGTCTGATGCGGTACAGAATCTCACCGTATATGGCGAGTATGATGGCTTCATAAGTGTGCTGAATACCGATGGCGAATACCAATGGGCTGCGCGACTTGGCAACAACTTTTACGATTCCGGTATCAGCATTATGGTCACCGACCAATACATCTATGAATTGGGCGTGTTTACTTATGGCTGCTATCTTGATCCTGAAAATCCGAATGTCGTTTCAGTGGCGGGTAGCCAATATTCGCACGGCTACATTGCGAAGTATGCGCATCCTGCATTGGGCGATGGCATTGCTGGAAATCTTTTCCACCATGCAGAAGTATTTCCAAACCCTGCTCACGATTTCATTTCCATCAAAGGCATTACCTCACCAGCTGTTATCAGCCTTTCGGACATCACCGGTAAAACCGTAATGACAATGAATGCCACGAGCAATGCAACATTGGATGTAAGCTCGCTCAGCGCAGGTGTTTATATGATGCGTATTGCAGTGGATGGAGAGGTGGTGTTGAAGAGAGTTGTTGTTCGAT
>JAYSWI010000080.1:0-2618 GCA_043718125.1 Flavobacteriales bacterium | reverse complement strand
ACAAGTACAGGCGACATTTATGTGGCAGGACAAACGGGTGTAAGTGGTGCAAGCGGAAACAGCTATAAATATGCTTTAACAAAGTGGAGTGAGAAAACCGTTTGGATACCTAAGCCGAGTGATGCTTATTGCAGCAGCGGAGGTTACATCACCAACAACAAACAACTGCGCAACCCCAATGGGGCAGGCAACACCAGCACCAAATACTACAACCAAAACCACCGTGTAGCCACGTACGTGAACGACAGTTTAGTTGCTTATCAACTTGTGCAGGCGATGGACAGCACCAATCAAGACACCACCTGTAGAGTGAACATGCGCTTCACTAAAGGGCATCCAAACAACAAAGTGTATCCATTTAGTGAACGCAAAGAATATCACAATTACTACTTAGGTCATATGCCACACGCAAGTGAACGAACCAGCATTTTAAATGATGTAATAAAAAGTGGCGCATACACCAATACAGACGTTATCTACACCCATTCACCAAGTGGTTTTCGTCATCTAATTGTAGCCCGCACAGGTGCGCCCACTGCTGATTTTGAGATGACCTTCACAGGCCAAACATCACTCGCTGTTGACGGAAGTGGCAAGTTGATTATCGCTACAAGCATTGGCAATATTATTTACACCAAAGCCAAGGCTTACAGTATGAATAATACAACAGGTGTGATCACACTTTTGAATTGGCAGCTTTCTTATGTTGTTAGTGGAAGTGCTGTTTCGTTTACTTCGTTTGGGTCGTGGTCAGGGACACTTGTCTTGGAGTTTGGTGAGGTTGCAGGGTCTGCCGCTGGTGCGCCTGAGAGCAACATGAATTTGGAGTGGAGTTCTTATTTCGGTGGAGTAAATCACGATAGATTTGATGATGTGCAATCTGATAACAGCAACAATAGTTGGGCGATTGGAAGAACCAGTAATCAAATTTTTCAAGCCTTTAGCGGGGAGACCATTGGTAGTGCTGCTGGTTTGGATGATGCTTTGGTTGTAAAATTCAACGCTGCTTGTGAGGCAGAATATGCTGTTTACTACGGTGGAGTCAGCTATGACAAATTTGTTCGTGGTGCTTTAGCAAGTCAATACTTGTTTTTAGTTGGGTCAACTCAAAGCGATGACTTGCCAAACGAAAGCAATTTGTCCATTGATTATGCGTATCACGGCAATAGTGACGGCCTCTATGTCAAATTGAATTTAGCGGGTTTTGTAGAAGCAGATGCTTGTGTTGGAGGCCAGAATTTCGATAGGCTTTCAGACATTGCCGTAACCTTTAATGGAAACACAAACTCAATTATTCTGATTGGTGACAGCAATCCTGATGAAACGTTTGAGCCAGCACTCACTACCAATTTTGGTTATTCACAAGAACCCGCAGGTAATCGTGACGGATTCATTATTAAAATGTCAGGCACAACAGAATTGCCCAACTACTGCACATTTTTCGGAGGCGATTTCCTCGAACACTTTACAGACGTTGAGGTAGAAAACGGAAACATTCTCATAGGAGGATTCACATCCTCAGATACATACACTTCTGACATGTGTGAAGTCCCAACCGATGGTGGTTTTCCCTATTGTGAAACCGATGATTGGCATCACGAGTGGTTTGCCAATGAAGATTTTTATCACACAAATTATTTCCTTGCGCACTTCAATTGGGAAACAGGCGACTTAATGTGGTCAACATACATTGGCCCAGCGACCCTAAAGGGAGACACTGACTACCTCAACATGAAAGTGATACAGATAGGTGCCACACGCAACCTTCTTGTAATTACACAAGTACCGCCACCTATAGAGAACGTGGTAGATGAAATACCACTTCTTGAATTTGGCAACTACAATCAGACATTTGGAGGAGGTGATAGTGACAATGCATTGTATTGGTTTACCATAGATGGAACCAGCCATCAACTAAAATGGTGCAGCTATTTTGGTGGCAGTGGCAATGAGGACATTGGCTCCATAAACGTTGACCCAGCGAGTAAGAATATATACATTACAGCAGGAAGTACAATGCCGACACTTCAAAGCACCAATGAATATTGCACCGAACCCACAGCAGGTGATTTTCCTATTTGTGACAATGATGAACTCGCTTACATCGAAACAGACATTGAAGGCAACAACAAACGAACCTACATAGCTTGTTTTGCACCAGACCTCTCACCACTTTGGATAACAGAATTTGGCGGTGGTAAAGGCAGTGCAAGCACAGGTTTGAGCATCAGCAATGACAAACTTTTTGTGGTTGGTTGGAGCAACGAAGACTGGACGGAGTGGCAGTATGATGAAGATGTTTCTACTGACCATTATTTAGAACACGAGGGCATAGAAGAGTTTGGAAACGATGCTTGTATAGCTCGTTTTAGCACTTCTCAATTAGTAGATGTTAGTGTGCCAACCCTTACCGTCAATCAATCAACAATACTCGTTTTTCCAAACCCATCTGAAAATATTTTCAGCATTCAATTTGAAAGCATGTTGCAAAATGAAACGGTAGTCATTTACAATTCTATTGGCGAATTAGTTTTCTCACATAGTCTAACTTACAAAGCTCAACTTCAAGTCAATTGTGAGGGTTGGGGCAGTGGGGTGTATCTTATCAGCTTGAAAGA
>JAYSWI010000079.1:0-7688 GCA_043718125.1 Flavobacteriales bacterium | reverse complement strand
TATAATGTGATTTCAAAGAAAAATAAAATGTCAAAACTCGAAATGAAAGTGCCCTCACCGGGCGAAAGCATCAGCGAAGTAACCATAGCCAACTGGCTAGTGAAGGATGGTGACTATGTGGAAAACGGACAATTGATAGCTGAAATAGACAGCGACAAAGCCACATTAGAACTGGCTGCAGAAGCCAGTGGTACCATTACCATAAAAGCTGCGGCAGGTGATACTGTGACAGTTGGAGCTGTGGCCTGTTTGATAGATACTTCTGCCGCAAAGCCTGTTGGTGCGCCTGTGAAAGCAGCTGAAAAAGTAGCGGAGAAAAAACAAGTGGCCGTTGCTGAAGCTGCTCCCAATCTTGCGGTATCAAAATCCTATGCAGCCGGCACTCCATCTCCTGCTGCCGGAAAAATAATAGCTGAGAATGGAGTAAGCGCTGCACAGGTAAATGGAACTGGACCGGGAGGCAGAATTACTAAAGGCGATGTGCTATCAGCAGTAGCTAAAGGTTTCGACACAACTGTTATACCTCAACACGCAAGTGGCACACGCGATTTGCGAAGAGAAAAAATGACTTCCCTTCGCAAAAAAATTGCCGAGCGTTTAGTGAGTGTAAAAAACACTACTGCCATGCTCACCACATTCAACGAGGTGAACATGAAACCCATCATGGACTTGCGAGCTAAATACAAAGACACCTTTAAGGAGAAGCATGGCGTAGGCCTTGGTTTTATGAGTTTTTTTACTAAAGCAGTGTGCGAAGCACTCTATCATTTTCCTGCTGTAAACGCACAGATTGATGGAACTGACATCATCTTTCATGAATACTGCGACATAGGCGTGGCAGTCTCAAGCCCAAAAGGATTGATGGTTCCTGTATTGCGCAATGCAGAGGCACTTAGCCTTGCTGGTATAGAAAAGAACATTGGGGACTTGGCTAAAAAAGTGCGCGATGGAAAAATCACCGTAGATGAAATGCAGGGAGGAACATTTACCATCACCAACGGTGGCGTCTTTGGCTCCATGCTTTCCACTCCCATTATCAATCCACCACAAAGCGCGATACTTGGAATGCACAACATTGTAGAAAGACCTATTGCAGAAAATGGTCAGGTAGTTATCCGACCAATCATGTTTGTCGCTTTGAGTTACGATCATCGCATTATTGACGGTAAAGAAAGTGTTGGCTTTTTAGTGAAAGTGAAGGACATGTTGGAGCATCCAGAGCGTTTGCTATTCAGTGGGAAAACAGCGGAAGAAGTGCTGCTTGGTTTGTAACTCATTATCACTTTTAGTTTGACACTTAGCCTCCTACTTTAGCCCACTCTTCAGAGCAATTATTTTATGGAACAAACATCCAGTTTATTTGACCAATATTTCCCAATTCTTGTGCTTGCAAGCGTAGCATTTGGGTTTGTGGTTACCACTATGGTAGCCACACACTGGCTTGGCCCAAGGCGCGCTACCAAAATAAAAGACGACACCTTTGAGTGTGGTATAGAAGTGCAGGGCAATGCCCGCACACCATTTTCTATCAAGTATTTTTTGGTAGCAATTCTTTTCGTTCTGTTCGATGTAGAAGTAATTTTTATGTATCCATGGGCGGTTAATTTTAAAGAGTTGGGCGTATTTGGCTTAGTGGAAATGTTCAGCTTTATGGGCATGATGGTCGTAGGACTTATATACATTATCAAACGCGGAGCACTTGATTGGGAGTAAATTAGAATTCAACGATTCAAAAATTCAAGCATTCAATAGAAATGCTTCATCTATTGAATCATTTGAATCATTGAATTTTTGAATCTTTTTATTATGAGCACATCAGTAGAAATAAAACCAGAACACCAACCACCCGGACTTGAGGGCGCAGGATTTTTCGCCACCAAACTGGATGGTGTAGTTGGTCTGGCCAGAGCAAATTCGTTGTGGCCATTGCCTTTCGCCACATCGTGCTGCGGCATCGAGTTTATGGCCACCATGGCTTCGCACTACGACCTCGCAAGATTCGGTATGGAGCGACTCAGCTTTTCGCCACGCCAAGCAGATTTGCTGATGGTGATGGGAACGATTTCCAAAAAAATGGCGCCAATTCTTCGTCAGGTTTACGAGCAAATGGCCGAACCAAAATGGGTGTTGAGTATGGGCGCATGTGCCAGCAGCGGAGGAATTTTTGATACATATTCAGTACTACAGGGAATAGATAGAATTATCCCTGTGGATGTTTATATCCCAGGCTGTCCACCACGTCCGGAGCAGGTACTTGACGGCATAATGAAAATTCAAGAACTGGTAAAATCAGAAGGACGAGGCCGCAGAAAGTCGCCTGAGTACAAAGCAATGTTGGAGAAATACGGGCTGGAATAATCAAGTAGGCAGTTTAGAAAGTAGGCAGTATGCAGATGGTTAAGTGCCTCTCGCAAACAATGAATGACATTGAAATGGTAAACAAATATTTTACTAAAACACAGCAAGAATTTATGAGGATTACGCTGTATTTGAAACGCATAATTTCCACGGCCTACTGCCTACTTTCTATACTGCTTACTTACTAAAACTGCTTACTCTAAAAAAATCATGCACCAACAAATTCACCCCAACGCATCAAGTCCCATTGTGGAGCTTCATGATTCAGTGCAAAAAGCACTGACAAGAAAATTTGGTGACGCTTTGTTGCGCTCACAAATCGATTACGACTTTCCTGTTTTTTTCTTCGATAAAAATTCAATACACGATGTGTTGCAATTTCTGAAGAACGATACCACTACTGGTTTCAAATACCTGACAACGATGTGTGGCGCACATTTTCCGGAAAGCGAAGGACAAGAATTTATGCTCATGTATCAATTACACAACATGGAAAAAAATTGGCGCATTCGCATCAAAACATTTATGAGTGTGAAGGATTTGGAGATGCCGACAATCACAGATTTGTGGGCTGCTGCAAACTGGATGGAGCGCGAGGCTTTTGACTTTTATGGATTCAAATTCAAAGGCCATCCAGACCTGCGCAGAATTTTGAATATGGAAGAGATGAATTATCATCCTATGAGAAAAGAATATGCGCTTGAAGATGCAAGCCGTGATGATAAAGAGGATAAATATTTTGGCAGATAACGAATGAACAAGACACCCCAACATATCGGCCAAGCATTGGCCACGGCAGACCAAGTAATAGAGCAGAAGGATTATTCCATTCTCAATCTTGGCCCCACACACCCCGCCACGCATGGCATCTTTCAGAACATACTGAAAATGGATGGCGAAATAATTATGGATGCACAACCTACCATCGGCTACATCCATCGTGCGTTTGAAAAATTGGCGGAGCGCAGACCATACAATCAAATCACGCCCATCACTGACCGTTTGAACTATTGCTCATCGCCCATTAACAATATGGGCTGGCACATGACAGTAGAAAAACTGATTGGCTGCGAAGTCCCCAAGCGCGCACAATACTTGCGCGTTATCATTATGGAACTTTCGCGTATTGCTGACCACATTGTTTGTGATACAGTAATCGCAGTAGATACCGGTGCCATGACCGGCTTCCTATATCTCTTTCAATGGAGAGAAAAAATTTACGAAATTTTTGAAGAAATATGTGGTGCTCGTTTGACCACCAACATAGGGCGCATAGGCGGAATGGAACGCGACTTCAACGACAAGGCATGGGCGAAACTTCATGCTTTTATGAAAGAATTTCCAAAAGGCCTGAAAGAGTTTGACGCACTTGTTACGCGCAATAGAATATTTATGGACCGTTGCATGAAAGGCGGAGCAATCAGCGCAGAGCGTGCTTTGGAATACAGTTTCAGTGGCCCCAACCTTCGCGCTGCCGGTGTGGATTACGATGTGCGTGTCATGAATCCATATTCATCCTATCAGGATTTTGAATTTGATATTCCTGTGGGAACCAATGGCGATACTTACGACCGCTATATGGTGCGCATGGAAGAAATGTGGCAGAGCATGCGCATCATAGAGCAAGCTATCAAGAACATGCCCGATGGAAAATTTCATGCAGATGTTCCTGAGTTTTACTTGCCGCCTAAAGAAGATGTGTACAGCAAAATGGAAGCACTCATTTATCACTTCAAAATAGTGATGGGTGAAACAGATGTGCCCAAAGGCGAAGTATATCATGCCGTAGAAGGAGGCAATGGAGAGCTAGGATATTATTTGATAAGCGATGGAGGGCGCACACCTTATCGCCTGCACATGCGCAGACCGTGTTTCATTTATTATCAAGCCTACACAGAAATGATAAAAGGCGGAATGCTGAGCGATGCAATTTTGACCATGAGCAGTATGAATGTGATTGCAGGAGAATTGGATGCATAAATGATATCACAAGAAACCATACAAGAAGTAACCAACAGGATAGTGCAGTACATGCAGCCTGAAAAGGTGGTGCTGTTTGGTTCTTATGCCAATGGCATTCCGACAGAGGATAGTGACTTAGACATACTTGTAGTGAAGGAAACCAATTTGCCAGCCAGCCAAAGATTAGGTGATTTAAAGAATCAATTACGCGACCTGAAACTTTCAATTGACATCATTGTGCGCAACAAGAAGGAGCTTGAAAAATGGAAAAATGTGCGCTCAGCATTTCTCACTCAAATAATGACAGAAGGTACCGTGTTGTATGGCAAGTGAAAAAAAAGAATATGCACTTACATGGATTGGCTCTGCTAAAACAGACCTATTTGTTGCAAACGAGAATTCTGTGAGGCATTCGGAATTTTGGAGTACTTCAATTTATCACAGCCAGCAAGCAGCCGAAAAGGCTTTAAAGGCTTTAGTGATTTTGATTGAATTAAAGATTCCAAAAACACATGACCTCGATAAGATAATTGTGCTAATTGAAAAGGAAGATTTTTTTAATACTAAACTATACACACTTGTAAGAAATTTTGATGGACTTGATATAGGAATACGGTATCCAGATTTCGATATAGAACTAACAGAAATTGAGGTGCGAATGGCCAGAACTGCCGCAATTTCAATTGTTGCAATAGCATTTGAAATAATAGAAAATCAAGATTGAATACAAATTTTCAGACCAAATGATATCACAAGAAACCATACAAGAAGTAACCAATAGGATAGTGCAATACATGCAGCCCGAAAAAGTGGTGCTGTTTGGTTCCTATGCCAATGGCATTCCCACTGAGGACAGTGATTTGGATTTGTTGGTGATAAAAAGTACAGATTTACCGAATGGAAAAAGAACGAGTGATTTAAGGGCACATTTGAGAGATTTGAAAATTTCCATTGACCTACTAATTAGAACACCCAACGAAATAGAATACTGGATTGAAACTCCGATGGCATTCACCACCCAAATTTTGAAAGAGGGCAAAACTTTGTATGAACAGAACTGATGAACTATGGCGAATCTGGATGCGTTACGCAAAGGTTGATTTAGTATTGACTGCGGATTGCATTGAACGTGGTGATAGCTATCTACACATGGCTGCATTTCATGCTCAACAAGCTTCTGAGAAGGCTATTAAAGGCTTTGCAATAAGCAGACTTCTAGAGTTTAAGAAAACCCATGATTTGAATGCATTACTTGCTATGCTTGAAGACCAACCTGATTTCGAAACCAAACTATATACCCTAGTTGCAGTATTCGATGATTTCAGTATCAACACAAGGTATCCCGACTTTGGGTTGAGTGTAACGAATAAGGAAGCAAATGCACTTTATGGAGTTGCTAAGGAAATTTATTTACTAATAGAAAAATTGACTTCTTACAATGAATGAACTTATATTTTCAGATGAAACGCTTGCCACTGCGCAACGCATCATCAAACGTTATCCTGAAGGGAAACAGAAGAGCGCATTGATTCCGCTATTGCATTTGGCGCAAGCAGAATTTGATGGATGGCTTAGCCCAAAAGCAATGGATTACGTGGCCTCCCTTCTTCAGATTCAGCCCATCGAAGCTTATGAAGTGGCATCGTTCTATTCCATGTTCAATTTGAAACCTGTAGGGAAATGTGTGCTGGAAGTCTGTCGCACATCCTCCTGCTGGCTAATGGGTGCGGAAGATGTGGTGAGGCACATTGAAAAAAAGCTACACATAAAAGAAGGCGAAACAAGCAGCGATGGAATGTTTACTTTAAAAACAGTGGAGTGCCTTGGCTCTTGCGGCACTGCGCCCATGCTTCAGTGCGGTGGCGACTATTACGAAAACCTCACAATGGAAAAAGTAGATAAGCTATTGGAAAAAATGAAAGACGATGGAAGAAGAAGAGTTTACACAAAAGACGAAATGATAAATATTTGAAATGGGACTGACTTACGCAGAAATAAAATTGAGTAATCCAAGGGACAATGCGCTACAAGCATTGCATGTGAATGCCTTGGTTGATACAGGAGCGATTATGCTTTGCCTTCCTCAACATATGGCTACCCAATTGAATCTGGAGCAAATAGCAACGCGCGAAGTTTCGACCGCAGATGGTGCTACACATTTAGTTCCGTATGTAGGCCCTGTTAGAATTGATTTTGAAAACCGAACATGTTTTGTTGGCGCATTGGTGATGGGAGATGAACCACTACTTGGAGCAGTTCCTATGGAGGACATGGACTTGTTAGTCCATCCAATGATGCAGAAATTGATGGTCAATCCACTCAATCCGAATTACGCTCATAACAAAGTAAAGTGAATTATTAAAATTAAATTTGAAGACATGGAAAAAATAATTGAAGTAAAGGCCCTGGATAACTATCAACTGTTTGTGCATTTCGAAGATGGCACAAAAGGCGAAATTGACTTGAAACATCTTTTGGAATTCCCTGCATTCGAACCCTGGAAAAACTATGAGTTTTTCAAAAGCGTTTTCATAGGAGGTAACAACGGTGTTCCAACGTGGAATGATGACCTTGATATTGATGCACTGAATATTTACCTGCATTTGAAAGGTATTTCCTTTGAAGAATATGTGTCAAAGAAAAACGAGCGAAACGCAGCCTAATGCCAAGAGTATCCTACTTCTATGGAATCGAGATTTACTTCTATTGGAAGGACCACAATCCCCCTCACTTTCATGCGCTCTATGGTGAACATGAAGCCCTAATTGAAGTAAGAACTTTAAGGCTTTGGGATGGATACCTACCACCAAAGGCAATGGCTATGGTCATTGAATGGTCAGTAATACACAAAGAAGAACTTATAGAAAATTGGAACAAAGTTTCTGGCGGAATTGCGCCAGTCAAAATCGAACCACTAGTATAACATGGCAGCAAAAAAACTTTTATTAGAACACGACCACGTACCGGGCATCAACACACTAAGTGTTTATCGCAAACACGGTGGCTATTCTGCTTTGGAAAAAGCACTGAAACTTATGACTCCTGAGCAGATAGTGGAGGAAGTGAAAGTGAGCGGCCTGCGTGGCCGAGGTGGCGCGGGCTTCCCCACTGGTATGAAGTGGAGCTTCCTTGCAAAGCCCGAAGGAGTAGCACGCTATGTAGTATGCAATGCAGACGAAAGCGAACCCGGCACATTCAAAGACCGCTACCTGATGGAGCGCATTCCGCATTTGCTGATTGAAGGAATGATTGCTTCGAGTTATGCACTTGGTGCAAAATCTTCATACATATACATAAGAGGCGAATACTTTTATGTTGCCCGCATACTCGAAGCTGCATTAGCAGAATGTTACGAAGCAGGCTTGCTT
>JAYSWI010000078.1:0-2618 GCA_043718125.1 Flavobacteriales bacterium | reverse complement strand
GGGATGCTTGTCAATAAATTTGCTAATGCGTGGCGCGAACACAAACATCACGGCCATGGCAACGGAGATGGCTATTATTTGAAGTGAAAATTCGTTGGCCATTCCGATGGCAGTTATTACTCCATCTACACTAAATATGAGGTCTATTAAAACTATTTGAAGCATGATTGAAGCAAAGGTGTTCTTCTTATTTGTTACACGATTGATCTCTTCATTTGGATCTTCTCCTTCTAGTTTGTTATGAATTTCGCGTGTGGTGGTCACCAAAAGAAAAAGTCCACCTCCCAGCATTATCAAATCTTTCAAGCCCACCTGATGGTCGAAGATGGTGAACAAATTCCCGCCCACTTCTATCAGCCAACCAATACAGAAAAGAAGGCCAATACGCATCACAATGCCCGCCAACATCCATATCAATCCTGCCTTTTTTTCGGTGCCTTTGGGCAGCCTGGCCATTATTATGGAAACGAAAATAACATTGTCGATACCCAACAATATTTCCATAGAGGTCAACGCAAGCAGACCTGTTATCATTTCGAAAGTTATATCCATAAAGGGCAAAAATTAAGGGGCGAATATGGTGCTGGCATCACACTTATGAAAATTGAAAAAAACAAAAATGGACAGCCCAATGGCTGTCCGTTTTTGAAATTGAATTAATACCTTATCGGTATCTGTTTTAGGCCAATCTTGCTACGCTCGATTTGCCTAAACAGCTACTCTAACGGCATTTATCCCCGCACATGCGGGATAATTACATGCTAAGTCCATCCCGCACTTGCGGGAGGACTATTTTGAACTAAGAATTGGTATAACAATCAATGCACTTCTTCTTCTTGCAAATGTTTGTGGGCTGCTATCACTTCGTCTTGCAATGCTGGTGGCACTGGTGCGTACTCCACAAATTGACCAATGAATGATGCTTTGCCTTGAGTGAGCGACCTGAGAGCAGTGGTGTATTTGTACAAATTGGCTTGCGGCACACGTGCAGTAATGCGTGTGTTTTGGCCTATGCTGTCCATGCCTAATATTATACCCCTGCGGCCTTGCAAGTCTTTGATCACATCGCCTGTTACATCGTCAGGTGCTGTTACTGTCAGTTCATTGATGGGTTCTAACAACTTAGGTTGTGCATTGTGAAACGCCTCTTTGAAAGCCAACTGACCTGCTATTTGAAAACTGATGTCATTGCTATCCACATCGTGCATTTTGCCATCATAAAGCATCACCCGTAAATCACGCACATAGCTACCTGTCAAAGGCCCTATTTCCATTTTGTGCATGATGCCTTTTAGTACCGATGGAATAAATCTGGTTTCGATAACGCCACCAACTATGCAGTTGTAAAAAATGAGTTTGCCGCCCCATTTCAAATCTATTTCTTCTTTGCCTCTGATGTTGAAACCCATTGGCTCGTCTATGCCCTCGAACCACGGCTCTATCTTGATATGCACCTCGCCAAATTGGCCACTTCCACCGCTTTGTTTTTTATGTCTATAAGTTGCATTAGCAGAGCGTTGAATGGTTTCTCTATATGGAATTTTTGGCTTGTCAAAAGTGACATCCATGTTATATACTTTTTCAAAAGTCCATTTGGTGGTGGCTAGGTGCAACTCGCCTTGGCAATGCAAAAGCAGTTGTTTCAGTTCTTGATTGTGCTCATAAGAAATGGTAGGATCCTGTTCATGAATTTTCTTTAGCACTTCGCCCAATCGTTCATCATCTTTTTTGCTATTGGCAGAAAGTGCGACTGTCATTCTCGCACTTGGAAATGCGATGGGTTGAATTTTTATTTCATGCTCCAACGCATGTAAAGTGTGATTGGTATCGGTGTTTTTTAATTTCAATGTGGCACCAATATCTCCTGCCTTTAGCACCTCGACAGCATTGCGCTGGTGGCCATCCATCACGTAAAGTTGGTTGATGGTTTCCATAGCATGTGTGTTGCTGTTTTTTAGTTGCATGCCTTTTTTAAGTTCGCCACTTAGCACTTTGAAATAAGAAAGTTTGCCAAGATTGGCTTCATGTTCTGTTCTAAAAACAAACAGAACTGCCGGACCATTTGCTGCAAATTTTATTTCAGTTCCATCTTCTCCTATTTCAGGTTTTAGCTCGTGTGCTGCCGGAGCTACGTTGTCAATAAAGCCCATCAGTCGCCCGCTTCCCATGTTCTTCAAGGCAGAAATGCACATCACCGGAAACACCTCGTGGTTCAGCATTCCTATGTGCAATCCCTTTCTCAATTCATCCTCATCCAAGTTTCCTTTTTCGAAGAAAAGCTCCATCAATTTCTCATCATTCTCAGCCGCTTTTTCTACCAAAATATTGTGCAATTCATTTGCAGTTTGTAATTCGTTTTCAGGTATTGGAAGTTTTTCAGGCTTGCCTCCTTCATCCGCAAATTTGTACATCACCATCTTCAATAGATCGATGATACAGTTGAAGTTCAATCCTGCATTTAGTGGATATTGCATCAGCACCGCATTGTTTCCATAATGGTCGCGAATGCTGCTGAAAGTCTTTTCAAAGTCAGCGTTGATGTGATCCAATTGGTTGATGACGAAGATGACGGGCTTGCGGTATTTGTCCACATGTTGCCACACCAATTCCGTTCCCAC
>JAYSWI010000077.1:0-2631 GCA_043718125.1 Flavobacteriales bacterium | reverse complement strand
AAGGGCGATCTTCGTGGCTCATAAGTTTGTATCATCAAAAAAAATTGCGCATCAATCAATCTTTTCGGGCAAAGTAGGCTTGACTTGACCCTTGACTTTTTCAGCAGGCCCTACATAGCCAAACTAAAAATCACCAATGGCGATGTACTTGCGCAAAACAGATTTAATGGAGTGAGTAATTTGAATGACATGGCCAGCAATATGGTGGTGACTAGCACTGGAGATATTTATGTGGCAGGGCAAACTGGCGTAAATGGTAACGCAGGTATCAGCTATAAATATGCGCTTACGAAGTGGAATGAAAAAACTATTTACACCCCAAAACCCACCGATGGATACAGCGGCAGTGGCGGCTACATCACCAACAACAAACAACTGCGCAATGAGGATGGAACAGGCAACGCAACTGTAAAATACTACAACCAAAACCACCGTGTAGCAACGTACATTGACGACACCAAAATTTGTTACCAACTGCTGCAAGCCATGGCCAGCACCAACCAAGACACAACGTTTAGAGTGGACATGAATTTTACAAAAGGAACCACCAATGCAAAGGTTTATCCCTTTGCAGAGCGCAAAGAAATATCACAACTATTATTTGGGCCAAATGAACTATGGCAGCGCACGCGCAAGCCTCCTAAAATCGGGCCTAATGAAAAACTAAAATCCGTTTGCTCATTATGGTTTGACAACAGTTGTATCAACCCAAGTGGCTGGAATTCGGCACTATCTTATGAAAACCTTTGCACTTTTCCCCGCTCAAATAGTTTGAAAAAATTTCACTTTCAAACACCATAAACTAAAACAACTCGCAATCAACTCTGCGTAACCTCAGCGCCTGTGCGCCTCTGCGGTTGAGAAAATAAATTGCAGAGCAATCAACTACTCAGGCCAATTTAGGTTTGATTTTTTCAGTAGGCCCTAGATAAATGCTGCACATATTCCAAAAACGATATTAGATCGACCCAAGATGATAAAGATTCGCTTGGGCAAGTTCAGCAACTAATTTTTTCAGTGCCTCCTCTTGCGTTTTGCGCAGCACAAATTCCAATTCGCATCGCAAGTCAACCACCCAATTTATTTTTTCCATTTGCATCTGCTTTAGGGCTTTCATCACTCGGGGCATCTGCTCGTGCACAAATTGAAGTTTGTAATGTTCCATCACCTCATTTTCTATGATCGTTGCGTTTTCAATGGCAAGTTTTGCAGCTGTTTTGTAGGCATCAATCAAACCACCTGTGCCCAAGTTGGTGCCGCCATAATATCGCACCACAGCTATCAAAATATTGGTGAGATCGAAAGATTGAATTTGACCGAAAATGGGTTTGCCTGCCGTTCCACTTGGCTCCCCATCATCATTGATCCGAAACTGCTTTTTCTCCCATCCCAAACGCCAAGCGTAGCAGACATGCGTTGCATTGTGATGCTCCACCCAAAGCTCTTTGATAATTGTTTTTATTGCCTCCTCTTTTCTAACAGGAAATGCAAAACCAAGGTGCCTACTTCCCAGCACACGATATTGGGCCTGTGCAGCATTGGATATGGTATTGTAAGTGATTGCACCCACATTGTTTATTATGATATCGGGTTCATCATCACACTAAAAACAGTGATGCTATTGGGGTCCCTGTCATAGTAAAGTTTGTCTAGCGCACTCAATATATTTTTCGCTCTGAAATACGAAGTGTGCAAGTTATTCTCGCCTTTCAAAGTCCATTGTATGGTGAAGCTGCTGTCCTCTTCTTTGTAACCCTTCACATACTCCAGCATTGTTTTTAATGCCTCCACTTTAGTCACTCCCTCACAAGTATGAAAAAGAAAAGATTGATTGTGACTTTGATTGACGGTGATCAATCGCAGCACAACGTATCTATTATGCTCTTCAAAATTAAAAATGAGACTGTTCTGCCCCATGCCAATGTATTTGCCTACCTCTGTTTGAAGTTGTGCTATTTCTATGTTTTTATCAAGTGTCATTTCGGTGGCAAATATGATGATGGTGGCTTTGTAAAAAGCAATTACCTCACTTATCGAGTTTCTCAAATTGACTATTGTTGCTTACATATTCCGGCACGATGTCTTTCATCTTCTTAACCAATTCTTCATTGTTTTGTTTGTCAAACATGGCTATCAATTCCTTCACATCCTGCTGCACTATTTCAAAAACATATTCTCTCACCTGAGCAACAAGTATTTTCGGATGATGTGTATGTAATGTTCCCTCACCTGCGCTTAGCACTTCTTCAAACAATTTTTCGCCCGGGCGCAGGCCGGTAAAAACAATTTCTATATCTCGCCCCTCTTCCATTCCGCTCAGTTTGATCATGTTTTTTGCAAGGTCAATCACCCTCACACTCTCGCCCATATCAAAGGCGAATATTTCGCCACCGTGGCCCATAGTGCCTGCCTCCAGCACTAGCTGCACCGCTTCGGGTATGGTCATAAAAAACCTCGTCACATCAGCATGTGTGACTGTGATTGGTCCGCCTTCTTCTATTTGTTTTTTAAAAATGGGAATCACCGATCCATTTGAACCCAGTACATTTCCAAAACGAGTGGTGATGAAAGCCGTGTTCGAAGTTCGGTTCTTGGCCTGCACATAAATCTCTGCTATGCGTTTGGTGCAGC
>JAYSWI010000076.1:0-2632 GCA_043718125.1 Flavobacteriales bacterium | reverse complement strand
AAGGTTTCAATATGATATAGTGTGGTTGCAATTCAGCCAATAATTTTTCTTTGTCGTGGCTATTATTTATTCCTATTAGTTCTTCATCCAGCGCAATTGGAATAGGTGAATTTCGGATCACTGATCGCATCAGTTTGGTATTGCCTTGCTTGATTGGTTGTTCTATACTGTGAATGATAAAATTGGAAAGCGCATCTAATTTTTCAAAAACATCTTCTTCATTAAATGCTCCATTGGCATCAAGTCTAATTTCAATTTCTGATGGCGAAAATTTTGTTCTTAGTTGGTTCAAAATATCGAGTTCATCAGCAAAATGAATTCCTCCAATTTTTAATTTGATACATTTAAATCCGTCTTCAATTTTGGTAAATGCCTCAGCAAGCATTTGTTTCTTTTCATTCATCCAAACCAAACCGTTGATGGCGATTGGTGTTTTTTCAGATTGAAAAATGTTTCTGACACCACCATTTCTCAAATCTAACATTGCCGTTTCGAAGGCCATTAGTAATGAAGAAATTTTGAGATGAGATGCTGTCGGACTTTCGCTCAAATTGCTTTTTAGAAGGTCGCGAATAGCGTTTTGAATATCACTTTCTGTCTCAATGCTCAAACCAAAAATGGGTGCGCATTCGCCAACACCAACGGTACCATATTTATCTTGAAGCAGGAGGTACCAAACATCTCGAAAATGGATGGTGTTGCGGGATGTTCTCGCAGGTTTTCGAAATTTCAGTTGTCGTTTTACGACACTTACTTTTAGTTCTTGGTCGAGCCGGAAATTTTCTTTATCAGCCATTCCATTGGTCCTTTATCACTCACCTTTTTGCGCCATAATATGGTGATGTAAAACGTGGCGAATGTGGCACCCACCAAGTATAAAATTAACACTATTTTCTTTTGAAAAAAAGGTCTGTTGGAAGCTACTAGAGTGATGATTCCGATAACCATGTGGAAGAAAATAACACTGTATTTCATGCCCGAAATGGTTTGAACTATTCTCAAGATTTTCTGGTAACTGAACTTTCTGAAAAAATAAATAAATCCATTGGTGGCAAGTATGCAAAAACCTAAAGCGAAACAACAAAAGGCGGGGTACAATAGATGAATGTTTAGCAGAAAAAAATCGGAGCGAACGAGAAGCAATCCTTCATAATCAATTCGTTTCGCATAGTACTGAATGATGACAGAAACGGCCATCAATGCCACACCTATAAAACTGGAAGGTGGCAGCCAACCTTTGGGCCGCAAGTCAATGCGCCCATGCAGCAAACCAGCGCAGAAAAAAGCGAACCACGGTAGAACAGAAAAATAGCCGTTGAACAATGCAAAACCTGACAGCCCGAGCATTTCGCCATTGTGCAATTTGGGCAAGTCGTAGATGTTGGAAGTGGGTATTTCCATGTAGAGCAACATCACACCCAGGACAACGACTAGCAATGTAATTACCCTGAGCAATACATTATTCCATTGGGCTACAAATGGCCCTGCTATATAAAAAAGTCCGGTAGCAATAAACATATTCATTGGCCATAACAAACAGAAAGCAAGTCCAACTAAAAGAAGTACGGATCCTCTTTTGCCCAGGTAGGAAAGGAGTTTGCGATTGCTCACTTTGCGATCGCGCATCGTGAGGGTAACGGTAAGGCCATTGAGGTAGAAGAACAGTGCTGGGAAAATATCTAAGATTGCGAAAAAGCGCGAGTGACTTAGGGCGCTCTGGATTTTGTCGCCAATGGTAAATGAAAATGCAAAAACGACACAACCTAACAGCGCAAAGGCATAGGCAAAGTCTATTCCTATTAGTCGATTGGATGAATGAGGGGGCATTGAATATGGGTGAGATTTAAATAAGAGCGGGTGAAGATATACAGTGATGAAGTTCTGTTTTGAGCAAACAAAAACAGTTCAAAAGATCTAAATTGATTCGAGTGGTTAAGTTTGCGCACTCATTCAAAAAAAAGTGTTTCTATCTTGAATAATCTTGCAATACGCGCTTTGGCGGGTTTAGTCTTTTCGGTGTTGGTCATTTGTTCTGCCTTGTTCGGGCCATTTTCGCTCGCTATGCTATTTCTATTTTTTGCTGTGCAAGGACTGAATGAATTTTACGAACTTGCTTCGAGAAATATTGCCGTGAGGCCAAGGAAATGGCTAGGAGTGGTCCTTGGAGGCCTGTCCTATGTATTACTTTTCCTTCACTTTAATTCATGGGTTGAGAGTAAATATTTGTGCCTGTTGCCGCTGGTTGGAGTACTCGCTATTGCACTTGAAATTAGAAAGCCCGTGCAGAATATGCTCATTGATATTTCAGTCACCTTTTTTGGTTTTATTTATATCATCATTCCATTCGTATTGGTTAATTACTTGGCGGTTGCTTTAGGCGATTTCAACTTCGAATTACCCATTGGTTTTTTTCTCATTCTTTGGGCCAACGACAGCGGTGCTTATTTGATTGGTAAATATTTTGGCAAAATCAAATTGTATGAAAAAATTTCGCCCAACAAAACTTGGGAGGGATTAGCAGGAGGTGTTGCTTTTGCTTTGGTGATTGCTTATTCACTTTCTCATTTTTTTCAATCCATATCCTGCACACAATGGCTTGTCATCTGCTGCATCATAGGTGCATTTGCTAATG
>JAYSWI010000075.1:0-2634 GCA_043718125.1 Flavobacteriales bacterium | reverse complement strand
AAAATGAAAGCGAAAACTATTTTGTAATTGAAACCTTGGATGGGCGGGATATCAGAAAAGAAGTATCCGATTTAGCCCAAAAGGAAGGCCACTCCATATTGATGATGACAAGAAAAGAACAAAAGCTTGAAGACGTGTTTAAGGAGTTAACGCAAGATTAAAGTTCATACCATTTTTTAGTGCCAAACGAATATCTGATGCGGTAGTGTAAATCGCGCTGAAATGAGCTTAGATCCACTCGCTATTTTTCACCTTCGCCCTCTTTCTTTTTAATTGCATTGTCAATCTCAATTCGCATTTGTTCAAGTTCTTTTTTAGAAAACTCTTCTTTGTTTCCATCGCGATTGATGAGAGAGAAACTGAGATACCGTTTGGGATGCAACTTCATGTCATTCAACAACAAATCAAGGCTGTGCGAAGCATCCACCAGCTCCGTGTGTAGGCTATCGTTGTTGACCAATTGGCCAAGCGTTCCTTGTCCTTCGTTTATTTTTTGTGTTATCAAGGCAAAGTTGGCCATAGCATTGTCCACCTTTTTTATAGTGGATGAAAGTTCAAGTTTTGCCAGTGAATCTGACAGGATTTCAATGTTCTTTATTGCCTTGGTCAAGCTCTCATTGTTGCCCTTCAAATTGGAAGTAATGGATTCTACATTGGCAAATATTTCTGATAACTTACCACTGTTGTTGTCAATGACTGAATTCAAATTGGAGGTAGTTCCTTCAAGGTTTTTCATAGTGACTTTCAGACTGCCGAAAATGTCGCCAAGGCTTTTTGTTTGTGCTCCGCCCAATACGTTGTTCAGGTTTGAAATAACAGAATCAATTCCGGCAAATAGTTGCGATGTTTTCTGTTTCAAAGGCTCTATCTCTTGCTTTATCGTTTCAGTTAACCCCAATGAAATGGATGAATGCAGGGTGTCTTTGTTGGCTGCAAGGTTTGGGCTAATGCCCAAAATAATTTGAATTGCTTTTCCACCGAAAAGATCAGCATCCATTATCTCAAGTTTGGTATCCTCGGGCACTTTCAGCTTATTATCATTTAATATTACTTCTGCTATGATGGTTCCATCGCCATTTTCGTTCATGTGCACATCGCTTACAATCCCAATCTTAAATCCATTCAAGATAACCGGGTTGCTAGCAGTAAGCCCTGCGGCATTGGCATACACTGCGTAATATTTCTGTTGTTTCAAAAAGAGGTTTACCCCTTTCAGATAATTCACTCCAAGATAAAGAATCGAGATGGAAACAATGACTAAAACGCCTAACAAAAATTCTCTACTCACTTTCATATTCTACTTGGTTGTTTGGGCTATTGCCTTACTTAATTCAATTCGTTCTGAATTATCAAAAGCAACAACAAAGGCATCCTTAAAGCCCATTGTCTTTAGTTTTTCCAGGTTCTGTTTGGCCTCTTTGTATCCCAAAGTGGATCCCGCCAAGTATTTGTACACGCCATTTTGCTTGTATTCCGTAGCACGCTCTATGCCTTTGAATTGGGCCGATTTCATGTCCAATTTTTTTGGCGATGAAATTATTTGCACTTGATATTTGATGCCCTTTGTGATCTCTTGCCACTGTATGCCTTGTGATGTTGCACTTTTTATCAAAGCAACAGGGTTTGAGGTGTCAATTATCGCAGGAGCCAAGTTGTCCAAATTTTTTATCTCCACCTTATCGTCAGAAGGTTTTGAAACCAGTTCGGAGTTGGTGCTAGAATTTTTTTTGTCCCCAATTTCGGTTTTAGGTTTTGCAATTGTTCTGTCTTTAAACTCTTTGAAAGCCCTATAAATAGCGCTGGCTAAGTATGTCTTACCATCATCTGTGTTTAAGAAATCTTCTTCATCGCTGTTGGACAGAAAACCAAGTTCTACTAAAATGCTAGGCATATTAGTGAATGAAATAACATAGAAGCCCGCTTGCTTTACGCCCCTGTCTTTTCTTCCAACACGTGATCTGAATTGGTCCTGAACATTTTTTGCTAGAATGATGCTTTGATCCAAAAACAAATTCTCGCGCATACTCATGATGATGTATGTGTCAGGATTCTTGGGGTCAAATCCGTTGTAATTTTTTTCGTGATCCTTTTCCAGAAAAATAGAATTATTTTCTTTCATCGCGTTTGAAAGACTCTCTTCTGATTTGTGCAAACCCATTACAAATGTTTCTGATCCACTTGCCGTTTTATTTTCTGCTGCATTACAATGGATTGAAATAAAAAGATCGGCATTGGCCGCATTAGCAGTTTCGACCCGATTTGCCAACGAAGGAAATGTGTCGCCTTTTCTGGTATAAACTACTTTAACCTCCGGATAATTTTCTGAAATGTACTCGCCCAATTTTAGCGTTACATCAAGGGCAACATTTTTTTCAGTTGTTTTGAAACGGCCCGTTCCCAAATTGCCGGGGTCGCTGCCACCATGACCCGCATCGAGCACTACGATAAATTGATCTTCATTGGGCGATGGTATTGCAGCAACAAAAAAAACAAAAACACCCACAAGAAAAGTCAACATGTTTCGTTTCCTTCGCTTGCCGCACGACTGTTTTATATCCATTCTATTTTGTTGCATTTGCATAGCTTTGACACCCCATTACTAGTGACACAAAAGTATTTTTTTCAACCCGCAAC
>JAYSWI010000074.1:0-2640 GCA_043718125.1 Flavobacteriales bacterium | reverse complement strand
AAATTATCAAGGCGCATTTCTGATGTAATGAATGCTGCTTTGGTGTGTTTGCCAATTGGATAAATTCTTGGATCTAATGTTTCCATGTGAAGTGTATTTACGCTTTTTCGATTGAACAAACATAGTATTTGATTGCAAAAAAAACCCGAGCAATTTGCTCGGGTTTTTTATCATAAAATGAGTGAGAAAAATATTCTACTTGCCCACTTGCACTTTCAAAGATGCTGTTCCTAAACCACTGGTGAGGTTGATGAAATACATACCAGCAGCTAAATTTTGGGTATCAACGTGCAATTGGTTGCCCTCTTGATTTGCTTTGGTTTTAGAGGCTATCAAAGCACCATTCACATCAAACATCTGTAGAACTAAGTCTGCAGGTATTTGGCTCATGGCTACTATTAAATCGTTGCCAGAAGCTACAGGATTTGGATATACCAAAACTTCCATGTTGCCCAATTCCACCACACCAATTGTTACATTGATGTTGAAGAAATCAACAAAATTAGCCACTACCTGGGCATTGCCTGCCTCATCACTTGCAACAGTAGCACGTACATCAATGTCCAATAATGTCATATCTATTCCATTAAGCACATCGAATTTAGCAAGATAGGTGGTGCTATTGGTCCAAGTAGAGCTTCCGTCTATTACCACAACACTGCTCGGATTCTCATTTGGGAAGGTGATAGTTGGCGCAATGTCCATATCCATTTCCTCGTCAAAAAAGACGTGAAGATGGAACATAGAATCACCCACGTTGTCATCAGAAATATCAACATCATTTGCCAATAGCAAAGTAGCTAATGGATTGCGTGTGTCAATAGAGAAACTGTCCATATCTGAGTCAGCTATTTGACCATTGCCCATGTTATCAATTGCTCCATCTATTGCAATTTCAATATCCGACATTTCAATATTGCCATCCAATACAGTGTAAACAGCCATGTATGTCATGGCATCAAAACCCCAGTTACCATCGCTAAATTGCAGTGTGCCAACAGGATTTTGACCAGGGAAACTAACTACAGGTTCTACACTGGTATCCATCATTTCATCAAAAATAAAAGTGGCTGTCCACGTGCCGGCTCCTTGGGTATTAATGTCTGAAATCAAATCGTCTTCAACCATCCAAATTGCAACCAAAGGTTGGCGTGTATCAATATCAATCACATCCATGTTTGGTGTTTCTATTTGAGAATTTCCAAAAAGATCCAGTGCAGAAATAGTGGCGATATCAATATCAAACATTTCAGCATCTACATCATCTAAATTAAATGTGGCAGTGTAAGTCATCATGTCAACATCCCACATTCCTGTTCCTTGCATTGTAAGACCTGCGCTTGTCACATCATCATTTGGGAAGGTGATAGTTGGTGTGCTATTGATGTCCATTATTTCATCATAAGTGAAAGTCAAAATGAGTGCAGATGAAGTAGCATCGGCTTGGTTGAGTGAATTATCGTCAGCCACAATTGCTGCTGTTGGTTGTTTGGTGTCAATGCTAAATACATCAGCGTTGTCGGACATTATTTGAACATTACCTACTGCATCAGTTGCTGTGTTTATCATCACATTTACATCAGCATATTCATCATCATTGTCCATGATGTCGAATATGGCATTGTATGACATTGCGTCCATGCTCCAACTTCCGCTTGCAAATGAAATGGAAGTTCCTAAAGCAGCTTCGCTATAGGTGAATGTAGGCATCACATTTACATCCATTGCCTCATCGAAAGTAAACGAAATGTCAAGTTGCTCCATTCCAACTGATGCTACATTGAAGCTATTATCAGTTGCCATGAAATTGTTCACCATAGGATTGCGTGTATCGATATGCACTACTGCACTAAGAGTTGGCAGCATCAATTTGCCTTGCAAGTCTTTTGCACCAGTAACATGCCAACGCACATTGTCCAATTCTTCTTCCATATCTTCCACATCATAGTTGATGGTATAAGACATTCCATCCATACTCCATACGCCAACTGGCAAAGAGAGTGTATTGGTAGTAGGATTGTCGAAGAAGTTGAAATCAACAATTGGTGCAATAGTCTGATCCATTGCTTCGGTAAAATTGATTGTAACAACGTAATCTGCATCTGTGTCAGCATCTGTAATCCAATTATCAAGTATTATGATTGAAGCATGTGGATTGCCGGCATTCATAAAAGCTTCTGCATAAGCGAACGCTTGTGGGCCAACGATGGATCCAGCCATTCTGCCAGGAATATCATCTTGTGGAGGATGCAAACCACCATAGATGCGCGATAAACTACATTGGTCAGAAGCATCACGATACTTTGCCCACTGCAAGCGCACTTCCATTGATGGACCTTCATCAGCGGCTAATGATCCCGCATTGATCACGTATTCGCCCATTCCACCAGGGAAATATTCGTCACCGGTGATGAGGGTCATCACTTCTGCACCTGATCTAGAATAAGTAGAGTGGCCAGAGTAATATCCGGGGAAAGGTGGTGTTACAAAAGTTGCTGCTTGATATGTCCACCATTCGCTTCCGCGTTTCCAACCAACACCATTTTCACCAGTTTTTAGCTCAGGACCAAGCCAAGTATAAACTTTAATTTCATCCACAAATTCATCATCATTGCCTGAAAGTGTGTCATCAGCAGTTAT
>JAYSWI010000073.1:0-2646 GCA_043718125.1 Flavobacteriales bacterium | reverse complement strand
TTGTGCAAGTCAACCAGATGATTTGCATCAAAGCAAACAACATCAATACGATGGGTGCATTTGTAAAAATAGGCACCAAGCGCGACATCATCATTCCCACCAAAGAGCAGCGCGAACCCATAGAAGCGGGCCAAATGGTGCTGATGATAATGAGAGAAGATGTGCAGAATAGAAGGCTATTTGGTAGCACACGTATTTCTTCGAACTTGCTCAACAAAGACATGACCTATGAGCGTGGCGATGAGGTAGAAATAATGATAGCCGAAAAAATAGAAGTGGGACGAAGAGTGGTTGTGAATGGCAAACACTTCGCGGCATTGTTCGAAAACGAAATAATGCAGAAGCTGCATTTTGGAGAGAAAGTAAAAGGATATGTGCGCCAAATAGAAGGCAAAGATTTGGTGGTAAGTATGCAACGCGAGGGTCTCGATCTGTTGCAAGATGCTAAGGCCAGTATCATGAATTTTTTGGCAAACAACAATGGCTACGCACGTATAAATGATGATACTCATGCAGACGAAATAAAACTTCGGTTGCGCATGTCAAAGGGAACTTTTAAGAAAGCTGCGGGCATGTTGTTCAAAGAAGGCAAAGTAATTCTTACAAAACTAGGCATCAAAATAAACAAGGACGGTGACATACCCACCGCCTGGAGAAATACAAAATTTGTGGAGGAAAACGAGCCAAGCAGGGTGAAGCGCGTTGTAGCTGAAGAAGATAGTATGGTGATTGAAAACGAACCTACTGCAAGACCGCGAAAAGAATTCGTGGACAAAAGAAATTACAAAGGCCGCATCAACGAATTTGATGAGCGCAATGGTGTTTTCAAACCAAATTTGGAAGAGCGCAGACCCAGAAGAGATGACAACAACCAACGCAATGAGGAAACGAAGCCACGCTATGCGCCTAGAGAATTGAAGCAAGCAGCTGGCTCTACTCCAAACAGAGCGGAAGAAAGAAGACAAAAACCTGACGAAAGAAAACCAATTTCCACCCCCAACGAAGCACCTCAAAACTCGCCTTCAAATGCTCCAAAACGTATTCTGAAAAGGAGAGACACTCCAAACACGGAAAGCAAATAAATCGTTCCTTCCTTTGGCATGTCGCGCTTGCTCAATAAGCTTCAAAGAATAAATCGTGCGGTGCACTATAGGCTTGGAATAGACCAAGCATTATATAAATCAAGTGCTGCTCGTGACACCATTGTAATGTATCACAATGTGTTGCCAACGGTGCGCACCGACATCAATATTCGAAATATTTCCGTTGATGATTTTGCAAAACAATTGCGCTATTTCAAAAAGCGATTTGCTATTGTTCCATTGTGCGAAATGTTTAATTCGTCTTCAAATTCTAAACGTATTGCGCTGACCTTTGATGATGGTTTGATAAACAATTTGCGCTATGCTCTGTCAGTAATTGAAGAAGAGAAAGTTCCTGTTACTTTTTTTATTACCGCATCATGGCTTCGTGGGCAAAGCACTTTGTGGCCGGATTTGTTGAGCATTCTGTTGAGCAATGAGCAAAAGTCTATTGCCTTCAACAAAGAAATTTTCGTGCGCACATCGCCTATTCACTTTAGAAGCGAAGTGACCAATCAATTGCTGCAACAGGCTTTGATAGCATCTGATCCTAAATTGGTTGAGCAGTTTATTTCTATTCTCAAATTGCGATTGAACATCGAAACACACCAACAAGCAGCATTGAACGACTTATCGCTGGTGATGAATGGAGACGAAATAAAATTGCTGTCGCAAAGCTTATGGGTAGAGATTGGAAGCCATTGCATCACACATCACAATCTTGTTCAGTTGAACGATGAACAAATTTTGGAAGAACTTATGGGTAGTAAAAACTATCTGGAAAAAGTGATTGGCAAAGAAGTGAAAAGCATCGCATACCCTTTTGGTTCCTACTCTAAACAAATTCTTGATGTAGCTGAAAAATTGGGATACACAAGGCAACTTGCAGTAAATTATTTGTTTGAAGATGATAAATACGACCTTAGAATTAGAAATAGAATAGGACTTTATAGCGACAGAAGTTGCATAGAACAATTGCATCTGGTGAATGAATTTGCAAGGGGCTTGGTATAGTTTATCAGATTGTTTGGGAGTTTACAAGTAGAGTATCTCTCACATATAATGCTTCGGGTTTTGTTTGTTCTATCTCAACGAGGTATCCACGGGCTAAAGCCAGTGGTCTTGACTTTGGCTTTTCGCACACTCCAAGGCTTTTCGTTCGCTTCATGGGCTTTCGTTCTCTTCACGGCTTTTCGCTTGCTCCACGGGCTAAAGCCCGTGGTTGGATCAATGGCATTTTTTTTCTAAGCGGACTAAAGTCCGCGCATAGCCACTTTTGTAAACCCACCACCCAAACCACCTCGCTGGAAAATGATCTTCTTGGGCCATCCCATTCAATGAGTACCTCTGTTGTAAACTTAACCCACATTGAGCAAGCATGTTAAAGAAAGAAGGAGTTTGTTAATATATATAAGTTTTTTTTTGATGTTTTAATTGTGTTGCGAAATAGTGTCAGTGTTTACAATGGTTTCAGAATTTTGATAGGTTAATATTTCATTTGTAGTACACAGGGGGGTATTCTTTATGGTAGTTTTCAATCCTAGTTTTGCAGCCAAGTATTTCA
>JAYSWI010000072.1:0-2650 GCA_043718125.1 Flavobacteriales bacterium | reverse complement strand
CATAGGTGTTCAGAGGCTTGCCGCGCAGGCTGAACACCGCTTGTGTCTGCACATTGCGGCTGATGGTGATGCTGCCACTTGCACTGTCACCTTCGGTGATAAACAGTGTAGTTTCAGATGCTTCTTCTTTCTTGTCTGCAAAATGGATTTTGCAGTCGCGCAGTTTTTTGTTGTGCAGGTTTGCTTTTTTGGCCCGCTCGCGTGAGAGCTTTTGTATGCCTGCCAATTCTTTTCTTTCTCTTTCGCTTTGTTGAATTTTTTTCTGAAGCGACTGCACCACTTCCTGGTTTTTGTGCAGAAAATTATTTAATTCTTTTTGTAAAAAGTCGAGCACAAAGGCTTTCATGCTCTTGCCATTGGGTTCTATTTCGGTGGAGCCAAGTTTGGTTTTGGTCTGCGACTCAAAGATGGGTTCTACCACTTTTACAGCACAAGCCGAAACAATGCCTGAACGAACATCCACTGCCTCGTAATCCTTACCAAAAAAATCGCGAATCACCTTCACATAAGCCTCGCGAAATGCTCCTTGATGTGTTCCGCCTTGGGTGGTGTATTGCCCATTTACAAAACTGTAATAGTCCTCGCCATAACTGTTGGTGTGTGTGATGGCCACTTCTATGTCTTCACCTTTAAGGTGTATGGTCGGATAGAGTTGGTCCTCGCTAAGGTTGGCGGCCAGCAAGTCTTTCAGGCCGTTTTCACTTCTGAATTTTTGACCGTTGAATACGATGGTGAGGCCCGTGTTGAGGTAACAATAGTTCCACAAAAGTTTCTCTACATATTGCGCTTTATATTGAAAATTGTGAAAGACCGTTTCATCGGGTATAAAAATCATGGTCGTTCCATTTTTTGCATCGGTCTTTCCAATTTTATGGTCTTTGGAGATGATTCCTTTTTGAAACTCTGCAATTTTGGATTCGCCTTCGCGCACACTTTCTACTTTGAAATATTGGCTCAACGCATTCACCGCTTTGGTTCCTACACCATTTAAACCAACACTCTTTTTAAACGCCCTTGAATCGTACTTACCACCGGTGTTTATTTTAGAAACGCAATCAATCACTTTTCCCAACGGAATACCTCTTCCATAATCGCGCACAGTAACTGTGTTGTCCTTTATCTGAATGTCAATAGTTTTTCCATTGCCCATCACAAACTCATCAATGCTGTTGTCAAGAATCTCTTTGAGCAAAACATATATGCCATCATCGGCAGTGGAGCCATCGCCCAACTTTCCTATATACATACCCGGGCGCAGGCGTATGTGCTCCTGCCAATCCAGTGATCGAATGTTGTCTTCGTTGTAGTCGCTCAATGTTGCCATTTTAGTGCTTTCGCTCATTATTAGTTGTTGCGCGAAAGTAGAATTCTTATGCACCCGCAGCCCGATGTAGTTATTCACAGCTTTAGGAGTGTAAAAAAAGGCTTAGAACAATTTCATTTTTGCGAAGTAAAAAAAATCAGTGTTGCACAGTCCAATCCGTTCGATCCGCGTTCCAAAAAAAAATGCAGCAAACGCATCATTCGGTTAACTAACTATTTGCGAAGCAAAAAAAAATCTGCGTTCATCCGTCAATTCAGTTCGATCCGCGTTCCAAAAAAAATGCAGGCATCATGCGATCCGGCTATAGTTTAGTTTTTCTGCCGCAACAATTTCAAATGTTATTACTTCTGGGAATAACAGGAAAATTTGCATTCACTTATTGTACAACATCAAAACATCGCGGCAATTTGCTACTGAAATAAAACTGGATTCTACAGTAGCGCTACTATTAAGAATATGAACGCCATCAGAAGTAGCGACATAGAGGCTGCCCGATAATTTTTCATAAGCCATGTTCAATGGGAACAATTGCAACCCGGTGGATAACATGTCTAAATCGGAATTGTATTTGACCAAGCCATCGTAGTGCGCAACATAGAAATACCCCGCGCTTCCCTCCCAGATACCCTGACAGATGGAAGCATTATAGCTGGTGAAAAGATTATTCAGAGCATTCGTTTCGTTGTTGTAATATTTAAAAAGACTTTGCCCATTTTGATTGCCTACTATCAAAATGCGATGGTCATCTATCACCGTTATGCCTTTTATATCAAAATCAATATCAATGGCTAAAGACTGAAAAAACGAATCAGTACTTCTTGTAAATACGGAAATAGTTTGTACTGTATTTTGAATATTTTTAGTATGTGCAAAAACAAAATCATCAGTAAGCACTATGTGGTGCGCATTGAAGCCATTGGACAATGAAATGGAAGGTGTAATATTTCCAGTCTGATTCACATTCCATATTTGATTGTCATCTGCACCAAAAAATATTTGATGCCTAGTGATATCGTGAGTGACACAATTAAAATATGGCGCAACACCTGCCTCCGGCAATAACTCGTTGTCGAAATTGCCGGTCAAATCGGTGTTATATGAAACAATGGATCGATAACTTTCGGTTGCAATAGCAAAGATGCCGAAACGCGAATCAATAGCCCCTTTGCCATAAACACCGGCAGGAAAAACAAAAGGATAACCTTGATTATTGACCAAACTATCTATCTCTGTAATTGAACTGGAATATTGACGAACCACATATACTTTTTGTAACTCCGTTGGTGCCTCTACAAGATGGATTTCCCTGAACGCCTTCATTTCATT
>JAYSWI010000071.1:0-7827 GCA_043718125.1 Flavobacteriales bacterium | reverse complement strand
ATTGGAAAACAAAAAAGTTCACATTCCAGTTGTATCGCAATCCACCCATGATGCCTCACAATGGATTTGCAATGAGAACAAAAGCCTCTAACGCTTCGAACCTACTGAGCGAAAAAAAAGAAATCATCGAATTGCTTTCTAATTATTACAAGTCCGATTCTAAGAACATGGTGGAACTCAGTTTTCCTCCTGAAATAATTGATATGCAGCCCTTCGTGTGGGGCAACTACAGTGTCACTCCCAAATACACTTACCACATGCCGTTGCATTTGGCTGAAATAGAATTTGAAACGCGCCTATGCACCGCGCATCGCAATGCCTTGCAGCGCGCAAGAAAGGATGAGTTGCAATGCGAATTGACCACAAACTATCAGGATGTAAAATCTTTAATTTTGAAAACGCTTAGCCGCAAAAATGCAAAAATGGATGCGGCACTAATTGATAAAATTCTTTTCCAATTTGCTAATTGCGAAAACAGCTTTTCCTTCGTCACTTATCAAAATGAACAACCCATTTCCACTGCATTTTGCATAGTGGACAAACAAATTGTTTACTACCTCCTTGGCGGCTATGATGATAAATTAAAACACAACGGTGCCGGTATTCTGACATTGATGAAAAGTATGCTGCACTCCAAAAATTTGAATAAAAAACATTTGATTTCGAAGGAAGTATGATGCCTGAGGTGGAAAAATATTTCAGAGGATTTGGAGCAGAATTAGTTTCAAATTTCAAAGTAACAAAATCAAACGCAATGTTGAATCGACTTATCAAAGTAAAGTCTCTAATAGCGCGACAAAGTTGAATAAAGATTCCAAAATCACAGTTGCTGTTATCATCCCATGTAGAAACGAAAAAAAATACATTGATGCTTGTGTGCGCTCTGTCATGGCACAATCATACCCCAAAGAATTCACAACGGTTCTTGTAGTTGATGGTATGAGTGACGATGGCACATTAGACATAATTCAAACCCTGACCGCAGAATTCAAGAATGTAAAGTATATAAAAAATGAAGCGCAGGTGACACCTACAGCCTTAAATCTCGGATTAAAAAAAGCGCAAGCTGATATCAAAATTATCTTTGGAGCACACGCTAATATGCATCCAAATTATGTAGAAGAGTGTATAAAATGTTTGATGCTAAACACTGGTGCAGGATGTGCAGGTGGGGTCATCAACAACACTTATGTTAATGGAATTTCAAAGGCCATTGGCGCGGCAATGGCCTCGCCTTTTGGAGTTGGCGGTGCGCATTTCAGAACAGGAGGGCGCGAGGGTTTTGTGGACACCGTTGCGTTTGGAGCCTACAAAAAAGAAGTCTTCGAAACGATAGGTTATTTCGATGAGGAATTGGTGCGCAATCAGGACGATGAGTTTAATTATCGGCTTATCAAAGGAGGTTATAAAATATTTCTATCTAAGAAAATAGAATCGGAATATGTGGTGCGGGCTTCGTTCAAAAAGCTTGCTTTACAATACTATCAATATGGATATTGGAAAGTGTATGTCAATAAAAAACATGGTGTAGTGACCACCCTACGGCAGCTGGCTCCGTTTGGTTTGGTCATGTTTCTTATCACCAGTTTATTGCTTTCACTGTTTTGCAAAACCTTTCTTGTTGTGGCTGGCTTGACTATGACTTTTTATTTGCTAACCTCTTTCCTATTCGCTTTCACCAAAACAAATTCTGCAATACAAATAGCCAGAATAATATTTTCGTTTGCTATTTTACATTTCTGTTATGGTTGGGGTTATCTAGTGGGCATAGTTCAATTTTTATTTCTTTCAAAAAAACCAACCAACAACAGCAAGGTGCTTAGTCGTTAAGTTTGTTGTGTCCATAAATGAAATTCAATTCATAGGCTTATCCAAGCATTGTTCTCAATAAAAAATTTGATGTATGAAATATTCTTTTCTAATTGTTGCAGCTATTATGTTCTCCAATTCTGACTTCAAAGCGCAAGACTTACCCACAGGCTCAAGCACAGTGTTCGACCAACAGCTTGATGCCAAATGGAATTTAAAACAAATGGATTTGAAGGAAGAAAAGTGGCACGCGGCATTGGTGCCCGGATGTGTGCATACGGACTTGATTACGAATGGAATTATTCAAGATCCTTTTCTTGCAATGAATGAAAATGAATGCCAATGGGTGGGCGAAAAAAATTGGCTTTATAGGAGCGACCCATTCGAGATGCAAGAAGGAATATTGAAGATGGAAGTTATTCGTTTTCGGTTTGACGGACTCGATACGTACGCCAAAGTTTATCTCAATGACAAGTTGATTCTGACTGCCGACAATGCACACGTTGCTTGGGATGTGGATGTAAAAGATTTTATTAAACGCAAAGGAAATATTCTTGAAGTGATTTTTGAATCGCCTTTGCTAATAGGCGAAAAAAGATTGAAAGAGCAACCCAATCCATTGCCTGGCGATGGCTTGAGGGCGGTGACAAGAAAACCACAATACCACTATGGATGGGATTGGGGACCAAAACTTGTGACCTGCGGAATCACAAAACCAATTCAAATAATAGCTTATGACAATGCCAGATTCACGGACATTTATTTAGAACAAAAATTGGTATCAGAAAAAAAAGTGATGGTGAAAACAACGTTCAAAATTCACTCGCTAAAAAATGAAACAGCAAAAGTGGTTTTTGAAATGGAGCGCACCGGTGACACCTGGACTTCTGACATAGAATTAAAACGCGGAAATAATATTGTGGAATTGCAGCTTGATTTGCAATATCCGTTTCTGTGGTGGTGCAACGGCCAAGGCAATTCAAACCTATACCAATTCAATGCTTGGCTAATGCAAGGCGAAAATGTGATTGATACTGAAACTATAAAAACAGGATTTCGATCCATACAATTGGTAACTGAGAAAGACAGCATTGGAGAATCGTTCTATTTCAAGCTAAACGGGCAACCTGTTTTTGTAAAAGGTGCCAACTATATTCCTATTAAATATTTCCCCGGCCAAGCCAAGGAAGAGGACTATAAAAAATTATTGCAAAGCTGCAAGGATGCAAATTTCAATATGCTGCGTGTGTGGGGTGGAGGTGTTTATGAGGATGATCGCTTTTACGAATTGTGCGATGAGATGGGGATAATGGTATGGCAAGACTTCATGTTTGCATGTAGTATGTATCCGGCTGATAGCATTTTTGTAACCAGTGTAATTGCTGAGGCCGAACAACAAACCATCAGATTGCGCAACCACCCCAGCATGGCGCTATGGTGTGGCAACAACGAAAATGCTGAGGGCTGGGAACGCTGGGGTTGGCAGCAAGGTCTTTCCGAAAAACAAAAAAATCAACTTTGGCGTGCATACAAAGATGTATTTGACTTGACACTAAAAAAAGCGGTTGAAAAAAACACCAATCTGAATTATTGGGAAAGTTCGCCCAGATATGGAAGGGGCGATGCACGTAGCCTCAGCGAAGGCGACTCGCACTATTGGGGAGTGTGGCACGATGAAGAACCCTTCGAGGTGATGCAAAAAAAAATACCACGCTTTATGAGCGAATTTGGTATGCAAAGTTTCCCCAGTGATGGTGTGGTGTTGGAAATGAATATTGGTTCGAAGCCCACCTATGACAACCCCGGATTGGCACAACATCAAAAACACAACAGAGGTTTTAAGCTGATGGACAAATACATGAGCAATTGGTACCCCGAGGTATCGCACAAAGATTTGAAGAAATATGCGCTGATGACACAAGTGGTGCAAGCTGAGGGAATGGGTGTAGGCATAGAAGCACAACGCAGAAACATGGGCCGTTGTATGGGCACCATGTATTGGCAATTGAACGATGTTTGGCCTGCATTTTCATGGTCGGGCATCGACTATAAAGGCAATCATAAATTGCTGCACGACTACCTCAGCCTGCTTTATGCGCCACAACTTATATCATGCGAAATAGAAAATGACAATTTGAAAATATTTTGGATAAGCGATAATTATATCAATGACGAAGTGGCGATGCTCAACTTCACAATTGAAAATATAGATGGGAAAATAATCTACACCTCAGAGGCCATTGACGTGAAATTGATTCATGGTGCTTCTGTTATATATGATGTACAACTTTCAAAATTATTATCAAACAATTCCACCGACAATAAACTTATTCGAATAAACATTTCGGCAGAGACCTCCAACAAACAATATGATCGTGTACAAAAATTGTCTTTAAAAAATTCGAAGTTGATGGTGCCAGAAAAAAAGATTGTTGAAATAGAAAACACGGAGAAAAAGACAGTAAGAAAAAAATTGAGTTTCGAATTTGTTGAATTGAAATAAGGATTTTTAAAACTTCACATCCACCTTCACCACTGTTTCCCCTTCCGTTTTCAATTTCAAGTCCACATCAAATATCTGTATCTCTTCGCCTTCAAGTGAAACTTCAACTTTGTACTTGAAATTGCCAGGAATATTTATTCGTGCATATCCTGTTTTATCGGTTTGCATAGCAGTAATTACTTTTCCGGTGGATGCACTCATCACACGAATGGTTGCGCCCTTTATCGCCTTTGAATTGGCCGCCTCTTCCACAGTGCAAAGTATCTGACCATAAGAACTTCGGTCGTAACCCTGCGAAATCAATGCGTATCGACTCACATCTATTTTGTACAAATCGCGCTCGCCTAGGCTGCTAGCATATTCTGCAGCTATGTACATTGTTTTATTATCGCTCGTGAGCGAAAAGGTGGACTCCTCATTCACGGTGTTTATCGGATAGCCCAAATTGATAGGCACACTCCAAGCGCCATTCACATATTCTGTTTTGAAAATATCATAACTACCCATTGTCTGATGCCCATTGCTGGCGAAATAAAGCGTTTTTCCGTTGGGGTGAATGAACACAAATTTTTCATCTTCAAAAGTGTTTAAGACTGCGCTAATATTTTTTGGCGAACTCCATTGACCACTCTTTTTTGAAGAAACATAAATGTCGCCTTGCCCCATTCCTTCGGGGCGTTCGCTGATGAAATAAAGTGTATTACCATCGGCAGTCACACTAACTGAACCTTCAAAATAACTTGTGTTTATAGGCCGTTGCAATTTGGTTGCTGCTTCCCAAAGTTGGGTTTCCTTGTTGTAATTTGAGAAATAAATGTCACCAGTTGTGGTCACTGTATTTTTATATACATACAGGCCGCTTCCATCGGGCACTATACTCAACACCGCATCATAAGTATTGGTATTCAAGTCCCCTTCTACTCCAAGCGCTTTGCTCCACTTTCCAGTTGCAGCATCCAATGTTGTAGAATATACATCTTCAAAAAATTTGTAGTCCCCATTTTCATCTATTGCACCTCCTTTTGTGTCGCTTCTGCGCGAGGTGAAAACAATATTTTTACCATCGGCAGTAACACTTGGTGTGTAATCATCAAATCGCGTGTTGACCTCCTCACCCATGTTTTCAATGGTTACATCTGCGGGCTGTTCCATCAACTCTTTTGCAAATCTGCATTGGGCTACATATTCAGTTGCCAATTCGTACTCGTAAGTTTTTGGGCTTTCTTCCATCAAGTATTTTTCGAAATATTCAATGGCCTTGTCCAGTTGTGAAGTGCGATGATAAATTTTTCCAAAGAACAAATTGGTTTCATTATTTACCTGCGCATTTGCCGCCACAGCTTTTTCCAAATACTCCTCAGCCAACTTGTATTTCTTCAAATAATAATGGCATTCCGCAGTGCCGTAAAGCGCATTCGCATTTTTGGGATCTGCCTCCAACACTTCTCTAAATATAGTGAGTGCCCCACGCATATTGTTCTCATTAAACTCGTGCCTGCCTGCGAGGATGCGAGGCGCAATCAAGGCTTGATCCATACCGCTAACCTTCAAACTATCGCCTTGAGAAAAGCAGGAAAGGAAATTAAAAAATAAAAAAATGATGAAAAATGGTTTGAGTAAGAAAATCATAGATAGAAGTTATTTGGCCAACAGGCGTGAAAAGTAGTCAAACTTGTTGCCAAAGAAATTGCGCTGCGGTTTCGAAATGTCAACGTTTCAATTTTATATTTTAAGTCACAAAAAGTGACGTTCCGTTATAGCCTCCAAATACTTTTACTCCAAAATTAGACATTGATGCAAAGCACCACAGAGAGTGAAAGTAATTACACCGATTTAGAAAAAATGGATGTTGCAAGTATTCTCCACGCCATCAACAACGAAGACAAATCGGTGCCGTTGGCCATAGAAAAAACTCTTCCGCAAATAGAAAAACTAATCGCGGCAATCGTTGTAAAAATGAAAAGCGGAGGCCGCCTATTCTATATAGGCGCAGGCACTAGTGGCCGTTTGGGCATAGTGGATGCAAGCGAGTGTCCTCCCACTTTTGGTGTAGAACATGGCCTAGTGGTGGGCCTCATAGCAGGTGGCGACAGGGCCATTCGATATCCGGTTGAATTTGCTGAGGACAATGATGAACAAGGCTGGGACGACCTGCAAGAGCATGACATAAATAAAAACGATGTAGTAATAGGCATAGCAGCCTCGGGCAGGACGCCTTATGTGATAGGCGCACTCAAACATTGCAGAGCAAAGCACATCACCACCGGCTGCATTGTTTGCAATACCCAAAGTGAAATAGCAGCGCATTCAGACTACCCCGTGGAGGTAGTGGTGGGGCCAGAATTTGTGACCGGCAGCACCCGTATGAAAAGCGGAACAGCACAAAAATTAGTGCTCAACATGATCAGCACTTCTGTGATGATTCAACTAGGGCGGGTGCGCGGCAATAAAATGGTGGATATGCAATTGAGCAATCACAAACTGGTAAGCAGAGGAACACAAATGGTGATGCAACAAACAGGCTTGGACAATGAAAAGGCACAACAACTTCTGATGCAACATGGCAGTGTACGCAAAGCTGTTGACGCATTTCACAATAACTAATTTTTAACCCCAATAAACATCATGTTGAAGCATAAAATTCTTGTTACGCATCTGTTTTGAAACTTGCCTATGCACACGCTAGAACCATATTACAACTGGAGACACTATTACATCGCTAGCGAAGATCCGCTGTCACCTTTTTTCGAACGAGAATATTCAGAATTTGAATTCTCCGAAAAAATTTACAACCACTTCATACATCCGCAATGGGACGAATTTGGAAGCCAAACACTGTTTATGAAAGTGCTATTTAGCGACTATGATGATGGCTATGCAATCATTGAATTGATAGGCGAATGGAACGATACATTGTACAACGACATCATGTTTCTAAAACGAGAAATTGCTGATGATATGGCTCTGAATGGAATCAATAAATTTATTCTAATAGGAGAAAACATTTTGAATTTTCATAGCGATGACGACAGCTATTATCAAGAATGGTTTGATGAAGTAAATGAGAAAGATGGATGGATAGCGTTGCTCAATTTTCGAGACCATGTGTTGGAAGAATTTGAACAAGCCAATATTGATAGCTACTTCATAGTCGGTGGCCGCCTCAATGAGATAGCGTGGCGCACCATGAATCCAGATCAACTCTATCAACAAGTAGAAAGCCAAGTGTTGAAACGATTGGGATAGCGGTGGCCGATGGGGGTTTAGATGTTAGATGTTGGATGAAAGACATAAGACATTAAAAAATACAGGTACACCCTGCGGGCTTCAGCTCGCCTAAAAACAAAAATCCGATGATCTAACCACGTGCTTCAGCTCGTGGGAAAATGATGACCTAACCACGTGCTTCAGCTCGTGGGAAAATGATGATCTAACCACGTGCTTCAGCTCGTGGGAAAATGATGACCTAACCACGTGCTTCAGCACCTAGGAAAACGATGACCTCACCAAGTTCT
>JAYSWI010000008.1:0-8820 GCA_043718125.1 Flavobacteriales bacterium | reverse complement strand
CATCTTTTATACAGCATTGATTAACACAATTCAAGTTAATCATTCACAGCACACCGTAGCGAAGATTGGCCTAAAACAGATACCGATACGGTATTACTGCACGAGAAACAGATAAGAAGCCAGGGCCTGTCGAAGGGTGGCCCACTGCATTAAGCGTTTTGTGTATCAATGATGAAGTTGGTAGAATTGGTAGATCGAAACGCCCAGACGATATAATAAAAAACCGCCCCGGTTTTATCCGAAGCGGTCCCTTTTACCATGAAAACATGCAAGTGTCTCCCAACACTTGCAGCCGTTTAAGCCTTTTCAATATTCATCTTCGTTGAAGAAGAAGTCTTCCTTGGTAGGATAGTCGGGCCAAATATCTTCGATGTTATCGTAGGTGTCTTCATCCTCTTCCAATTGCTGCAAATTTTCTACCACCTCAAGTGGTGCGCCTGTGCGCATAGCAAAGTCAACCAACTCATCTTTGGTGGCGGGCCAAGGTGCATCTTCTAAGTAGGATGCTAACTCCAGTGTCCAATACATATTCTTAAATTCTTTTGTGTTCCGCTTTTTTTTGCGAAGCGCGAAAGTAGAAATTTTTGAACTTCCGCCAACTCTTTTTTTAAATTCCTAATTTCTCACTGCTGACGTGGCTTCCATGGTATTTCAATGGCTCCATTTTCCAGCGCAATCATTCGCGACAATACAAATAGATAGTCGCTCAAACGATTGAGATAACATATAACAATAGCTGACTGAGGTTCCTGCTCATTCAAAGCAGTCACACATCTTTCAGCTCTTCTGCATATACAACGAGCAACATGGCTATGCGAAACCGCAAGATGACCTCCTGGTAAAACAAAGTTTTTCATTTCAGGAAGTAAGGCATCCATTCTGTCCATTTCGATTTCCAAAACAACAACATCCGCTTCCGTGATCTCGGGCAATTTCATCTTACCAATATGTTTTGGATCAAGCGCCAACAAACTACCCAAAGTGAAAAGGCGATCTTGTACCTCAAGCAACATCTTTCTATGCAATTCACTGTCAATCGAATCTCTTAGTAGCCCAATGTATGAGTTCAACTCGTCCACTGTGCCATACGATTCAATGCGTAAATGATGTTTCTGCACTCTCGTTCCACCAAGCAATGCGGTGGTTCCGTTGTCTCCCTTTTTAGTGTAAATTTTCATGCTCCTAAAAAAATATTGCTCAATAATAAAGACGTTGTACAAAAAAGTATTGGAGCAGTTTGCGCAAGACAAATTGTACCAAAAAAAACCAATTCGAAATGTCCATATTCGCGGCCCATTATGCACGAGAAAAGTACACCAACAATAAACGCAGCCAAACAAGAACGATATGATAGGGCATATCTCAAAATGGCTTTAGAATGGGCCAAGTTGTCGCATTGCACGCGCAAAAAGGTAGGTGCCTTGGTGGTAAAAGATGGAATGATAATAAGTGATGGATACAACGGCACACCAAGTGGTTTTCCAAATCATTGCGAGGATGAACATGGCGACACTTTTTGGCATGTGCTACACGCGGAGGCCAACGCCATTATGAAGTTGGCCCGTAGCACCAACAACGCACAAGATGCAACGCTCTACATCACGCTCTCTCCATGCAAGGACTGTTGCAAACTCATACTTCAAGCAGGCATAAAGCGCATTGTTTACACCACTGAATATAAAGATGACACGGGCTTGATTTTCTTATCACAAGCTGCAATTGAACTTATTCAAATCGAGAATCCGTAGCTTATTGTTTTCTGATTTGCTCTCAATTTGCAAGGATATTTTTTGGTAGTAAACCCAAAATGTTTTAGGATGCTGGTGAACACCCCGGAGGCCTTTCAAAAGGCCTTCGGGGTTTGGAAGGACTACATTATTTCAAAGGCCTTCAGGTTTGGAAGAACCGTGTTATTTCATTTCATGTCGACACCAACATGTTGAAGGGCGGGCAATCGCTATAATTGTTTTTCTGCGAAAGAATCAAATACTATTTTCTTCAAATAGAATTTTGAGCGAAGTGAAATTTGCTGCACTTCATTTATCACGTTATATCAATTGTGATGGGCATATTTCAAAATGAGATTGGTGCCTTCATTCATTAGCAAAACAATCAGACATTTTGAAAATGAGATAAGAATGGCTTTTTTTCCTGCTGAAAAGTGAGTTACTCAGGTATTTTTGACCACACTTTTTTTATAGTGATTTAAAAAAACAAACAAAGTCATGGGCAGATTTGGCACAACCGAAATCATAGTTATTCTAGTTATCGTTCTTCTCCTTTTTGGAGGAAAAAAAATTCCAGAGTTGATGCGTGGACTTGGGCGCGGCATGAAAGAATTTAAGGATGCAAGTAAAGGTGAAACACCTCCTAGCGATTCCGACAAAGTTGAGAATAAGTAAATTCTTACGTTGTTATTTCATCTCACGTTTTTTTGAGAATACGCTGGTGATGCGTTGTTTTTCAGCAAGAGGCATCTTTACAGTATCTTCTTGCATAATTGCATTTGATATTATTTCATCAGCTTTAGAACAACCGTCTTGTCATCTGTTATTAGCTCCATAAAATACAAGCCGCTGGTAAAATTTTGATGCAGAATTTCATTGGCCGTTCCAGTGGAAATCAACTGACCTGTAGCATTGTAAATTTTCCATTCTGAAATAGTTGAACCTTGCACCATCCAAGCTGATGCTGTGTAGCTAATAGTAAAGTTTATTTCTATGGCTTCTTCTATTGCATCAGGGATATAAACCGTAGCGTTTCCGGGCACAATGTTGTTGCCGCTATTTGGGCCAGTGTTACCAGCTTGCACAGTGCCGTAGTATGTGAGTCCGATGATGTACGGAAACACTGCATCATAATTCTCATCTATAGTTGTGAAGTAACAATAGATGCCATTGGGATATTCTGGTGTTACAGAGAAACGACCATTGTGCTCGTCAAGTTGGCCAAGATTTTCAACATATTCAAAATCTGTGATATAATAACCCAGCGGATATTGTGCATTGATGGCTGGTCCGTATTGCGCTGCGTTTAGCACAGTGCCATCGCTCAAAGTGGTGCGATCCGAAATGTCGCGAATTTGAAAACTGCTTTCTATACGAATGACAGCTCCGCTACCATCAGCATTTGCAAAACCATAACCTCCATAAATAGGGAAGCCATCAAATGCATAACCCAGCAATGGCGAATGTTGTGTGGCATCAGTGTCGTCATAAAGACACGTGGGATTTAGGTGCAAATGGTATTCTCCAGTTTGGTTGGGATGCCCCAAACATTCGTCAAATGAAACGGCTTCTACAACTATTGCATTTTGAAACCACACATTTTGATTGTTGTAAGACATGGCATCTTTTGCATTAAAGAGTGTAACCCCATTCTTCCAAACGCCTATATGTCCTAGCGGAGTGGCCACATCCACTGCGGTGTTTTCAACAGGATTGCGTGTGATTTTGAATGTGAAATCAGTGTTGACAGGTATGTTTGGATTGCCGGTCCAAGGCCCAATTTCATAGTCAGGAATACCACTTACACCAACATAAACATCGGTGCTTGTGTAAGCCACAGCCTGCGTATTGCTAGGAAAACCACCATAGCCAGTGTTACCATCGGTGTTAATGATCCAACTGGTTACCTCCGGCCCCTGAGCAAAAGCTAACGAAGCCAGTAGAGTAAAAATGTAAACGGTAAACTGTGTGTGTATGGCTTTTTTCATTTTGGATTTTGGGTTTGGTTCATCAGACGAGTATGTTTCCAATTGGTTTAACATAAATTTTATTTCTTCAAAAAAATAAAGCTACAGTGCTGAAGTTTCCAATCTTCAAAGGCTTAAAATCTCTTTGAAATAGTGCAACAAAAAAAGTGAAGTAAAATATTTTCATCTATTTTTCTATTACCCATTATTACGAACTTTGGCCGCATCTTGAAATAGCGGTAAATACAAATCGCAAGTAACAGAAATAAATGAATGAAAATAAATATACCCCCGGGGTTTTGCTCGCTCTAGTGGAGTCTCCCGCTGATCTTCGTTCTAAAATAAATGAAGATCAACTCGAGCAATTGAGTCGTGAACTTCGGCAATATATCATTGATATTGTGAGTGAAAAAGGGGGGCATTTTGGTGCGTCACTTGGCGTGGTTGAAATGACGGTTGCTTTGCATTATGTCTTCAATACGCCTTATGACCAGCTTGTATGGGATGTGGGTCATCAAGCCTATGGACATAAAATTCTGACAGGTAGAAAAAATAATTTCCACACCAACAGAAAGTACAAAGGCATAAGTGGTTTTCCTAAAAGGAGTGAAAGTGAATACGACACTTTTGGAGTTGGGCACTCTTCCACCTCGATTGGAGCAGCGGTGGGCATGGCCGTTGCGTCCAAGCTAAAAAAAGAAAAGGACCGAAATGTGGTGGCAGTAATTGGTGATGGTGCCATGACTGCCGGCATGGCCTTCGAGGCACTCAACCATGGAGGCACGGCAGATGCCAATTTATTGATCATTCTCAACGACAACTGCATGAGCATAGACCCAAATGTGGGCGCACTGAAGGAGTATCTGACCGACATCACTACCTCCCACACCTACAACAAAGTGAAAGATGAAGTATGGAATATGCTGGGCAAACTGTCCAAATTTGGAACTGGTGCGCAACAAATAGTACAAAAAATTTCGGACTCACTAAAAGGTTCTTTAGTGAAAGAAAGTAATCTTTTTGAAGCCCTTAATTGGAGATACTTCGGCCCTATTGATGGCCATGATGTGGACTATATGGTGAAAGTACTTCGTGATTTGAAAGATATACCCGGGCCGAAAATTCTACACTGCATCACCACCAAAGGAAAAGGATATGCACCTGCCGAAAAAGGCAGCCCAACCAAGTGGCATGCTCCAGGAATTTTTAATAAAGAAACAGGAGAAATAGTGAAGGTTGTTCCCAAGTCGCCACAACCTCCGCTCTATCAAGATGTGTTTGGCCACACCATAATAGAACTGGCGGAAAAGAATGAAAAAATAGTTGGCGTTACGCCTGCCATGCCATCTGGTTGCTCGTTGAAATTGATGATGGAGGCAATGCCCGATCGCGCCTTCGATGTGGGCATAGCAGAGCAGCACGCAGTCACCTTTAGTGCGGGCATGGCCACACAAGGTTTGATTCCATTTTGCAATATTTATTCTTCATTTATGCAGCGGGCTTACGACCAAGTGATACACGATGTAGCGTTGCAAAAACTGCACGTGGTTTTTTGTTTGGATAGAGGCGGAGTAGTAGGTGCTGATGGCCCAACACATCACGGGGCTTATGATCTTGCTTACATGCGTTGCATCCCCAATATGATAGTGAGTTCCCCGATGAATGAAAGTGAATTGCGCAACCTGATGTACACCGCACAAAGTGAAAACCACGGCCCATTCAGCATTAGATATCCGCGCGGAAATGGTGTTTTGACAGAATGGAAAACCACTTTGCAACTGATAAAAATAGGAACGGGAAGAAAAGTGCGCAATGGAGAAGATGTGGCCATATTGTCCATCGGCCCAATGGGCAACAATGCTTTGAAAGCTTGCGAGCAATTAGAAGAGAAAGGAATAAGTGCTGCTTTGTATGACATGCGTTTTGTAAAACCCATTGATGAAATGTTATTGCATGAAGTATTTGGAAAATTCAAAAATGTAGTAACCATTGAAGACGGCTGCATACAAGGCGGAATGGGTAGCGCAGTGTTAGAATTTATGGTGGACAATGGCTATCACACACAAGTGAAACGCCTTGGAATTCCTGATAGATTGGTGGAACATGGCACACAAGACGAACTATATGCAGAGTGTCATTACGATGCCGCTGCCATAGTGCAAGTCTGCGAGGAAATGGTGGAAGCCAAACCACTAGAGGTCAAGAGAAGTGCTTGATTGATTTCAGATTTGTCGATTTTACAAAACACGCAAATACGCTCGTAATCTCTTCCTTTATCCAAGCCACCGGCCTCGAAAAAATCTAATTTATTGAAACGCCAATTATTGACTCAGCGGTATGAAATATTTTTTTTTTGCTAACTCTATCCACTAGTCTTCTTCCAGCAAAACTTTAGGTAATTCTATGCGGCCTACTATCGTGAATTCTGTCCTGCGATTGGTTTGCCTTCCCGTTGGGTTATCACTACCATCAAGGTTTTCGTTTAGTGCTATTGGTTTGGTTTCACCGTAGCCTTTTGCAACAAGGCGTTTTGGATTAATGTTTTTAGCTGTCAAATATTTCACCACCGATTCAGCGCGTTCTTGCGACAAAGTTTTGTTGTATTCATTCGTCCCCTTGTTGTCCGTATGTGCGCCTATTTCTATTTTTATTTCCGGATTTTCAATCAGCACTTTCAGCAGTGCATTGTCAATTCTTTCCTTGGCCAACGGTGTCAATTCAGCCGAGTTAAATTCGTATTCAATATTCTCAATGATGAAAGTGCCCTCTAGTAATTTGCCAAGACCAATGTTGCGCAAGAGGGTGTCAGATTTAGTAATTCCTGCGGTGGTGAAATTGATTTCATTGTTTAAAAATCCTTCCTTGTGCAATGCCAGTTTGTAATCTTTTTTTTCTTCCAATTCCAAGAAGTAATTGCCTTCGGTATCAGTCTCAATAGTGTGCAGAAATATTTCTTGATTGTTCTCCTTGATGTAGATATCGATAGCAGTATTTTCAATTGGGCTGGAGTTGTTGTCAATGGTTATTTCATCACCTTTTCCATTCAAATAATCATTGCTTTCGGCCTTTACTACTTTACCCTTGATGGCAATGTGAATTGGATTTATTTTGTAAAATTCATAGATGTCATCACAGCAGGTTTCGTGCAAAAGTTGTGAGCCACCTTTTCGGTTGGATACCATGTAGCCGCTTTCACCCATAGGGTTCAGTACATAATAAATATCATCAACCGAGGAGTTGATGGGGTAGCCAACATTGGATGGGTCAGACCATTTTTTCAGTTCGCCTCGAGTAACGTAAATGTCAAATCCGCCCAAGCCTGGTCGGCCTTCTGTGCTGAAATAAAGTTTGCGTTCTTTTTCGTAATAGAAAGGACTCATTTCATTTCTTACTGAATTTAATGTTTTCCCACCATTTTTAGGGGCCGCATAAATGTGCTTTTTGAGGTCGTAGGTGGTGTACCAAATATCATCACCACCAATGCCTTCGGGACGGTTGGATACGAAGTAAATAATTTCTTTCTTTTTCTTGCTGTCAATACCAACGGTTGGTTGCGATGAAGAATAATTGGACATATTTATCATTTCATCCAGCTTCACAGGCTCATCCCAACCAACTTTATTTTTCATGGCCACCCATATATGACAGGTCACGCCCATGTCCCAGTTTTCTTCGCAGTGGGTAAAATAAAATCGTTGTCCATCGGGAGAGAATGTACCGTTGCCGGTGTGCATCGTTTCGGAATTGATGGGGCCGGGCATTTCTCCCTTGTTCACCCACTTGTCTCCGCTTTTTTGTGCAACAAATAATTTTCGCTTCGGTTTAATTTCAGCTAGCTCATAAAACTTCAACTCTGTTTCGGGTAGTGAACCATATATAATTTCTGAATCAGAGATAGGCATGGGCGAAAACTCGATGTGGGGTTTGTTTACATCAGTGCCCATATTGACAACAGCAACTGCCAAAGGAGCGTTGACCAATTTTTTAGCAGAGTCACAGCCATTCATTTCACTGGTGGCTTGTTTCTTTATTTCTCGATCTTCCATTTTTTTGGCTGCCACAAGAAAACTGCTGAATTCAGCTTTTGCTTTGTCATATTCTCCTTGCATCTTTAGCATTCTGGCTTTGTGATAAAGTGCCATAATGTATAGCTCCTTGTTGGCTTCAAAAGCCATACTGTAATAGAGCATCGCTTTGTTGTAATTTCTTGTTGCTTCTTCTAATTCCGCAAGGTGATAAATTACTTTGAAGTCGTTTGGTTTTTTTTGGATATATGCAGTGTAATATTTCACTGCGCTGTATGTGTCGTGCAGTCGTTCTGCGTTTCTGCCAAAATTTTTGAGCGCTCCAGCTTTCAGATGGTCTATGTTTTCTTCTTGCGCATGGATGCACCAAGAAGAAAATAAAGCGAAGATGAGGCAGAGGTTTTTCAATTTAGAAACGGTCGCAAGGAATGATGATCTTATTGATGGCTGTGCTTCTGCTGGTGTATATGAGTGCTATCTCAAAAGCACCTCTATTGTTGGTTGCCAAATTCAATTCTGAAAAATTGATGTCATAAGCAGCAGCAACATCAAAGTGCTTGAAGTCGATACCAATGGTTGGTATGGCAGAATCTCCGTTGCGGTTTATACCCGTTCTTACTCCTACACCAAACCATGTGCGCTTAATGTTTAAGGGATTTTCCTTCACCGTCACACCTGCCGATGTGGTGAGCAAGAGGTCTTGTGCTTTTTGCATGGTCATAAGCATCATTGAAGGTTTTATGAACCATTTTGTATTTAGCTTGAAGTCATAATAGCCGTGCACAACCAGCCTTGGTTTAAGACCATAGCCGTTTTTGTAAAATGAATCATCGGGGCTATTGGCATGAAATGTAGATACACCCATCAATATTGTTCCCTTTGGTGTAGGGCGTTTCCAAATAGCACCAGCGTTGATATCCATATAGCCAGTGCCAAGTTTTAAATTGTTTTCTCCACTAGAAAGGAAGCTATCGAATTGGCCAATCTCACGGTTGTATTGTTGAGGAAATGTGACACCGCTAAGGTTCCATATTTTTGATACATAGCCCACTTGTATTCCCAGGCTAAAAGTGTTGCTTCGCTGAAACAATTGAATGGCAC
>JAYSWI010000070.1:0-2659 GCA_043718125.1 Flavobacteriales bacterium | reverse complement strand
GACAATCAATCTACACTATACAAATAATAAAGCAACATGGAAATTACAGGAAGAATCAAACTAATAGGTGACGAGCAAACATTCCCTAGTGGATTTGTAAAACGACAAATCGTGATTACCACCGAGGAGCAATACCCACAAGACATTGCATTCGAGCTGATGAAAGAAAAAACTTCATTGATCAATGGGTACAATGTTGGCGAAACATTAAAGGTACATTTTAATATTCGTGGCAGCGAATACCAAGGCAAACATTATGTAAATCTAACTGCCTGGAAATTGGAAAAGGCAGACGCATCCAATACCCAACAAGCAGCACCAGCGCAATACGCGAATGCTCCTGCACAAGCACCAGCACCTGTAAATTTTGCAGCACCGGTGGACGATGACTTACCTTTCTAAGCAAACTTTCAAAACAATTTGTACCCACTCATTTCATTCATGAGCGGGTATTTTTTGTTTTATTGCTGTTGTGTTTTATGAAAAATTCTAATTGATATTTTGCCGCTGTGTGCCAGTGCAAGCATGAACTTCTTGAGCATCATTCAATACTAAAAGATTTATTGATTTATTCCATCAAATAGTTGCAGCCCAATTCATTTAAATATGCAGCATTTGTGCTGGCAGTTCTTTTGGCCAGTCTCATCACGGCACGTCTATTTCCACGCTATCGTTGGCTTACCCTTTTGTTGGCCAGCTATCTGTTCTATTTTGCTTGGCAGCCCCTATATAGTTTGATATTGGCTTTCACCACCTTGTCCACCTATTACTGCGCTAATAGGATGGCGGCACAGCCCGATTTTAAGTGGCAAAAAAGATGGATGTGGGTGAGTGTTTCAATCAGCGTTGGGGTGCTTTTCTTTTTCAAATATTTCGAATCATTCAACAGTGTTGTGCATGTAATGCTGCACAAAATTGGTTTTAATTACACCTTTTCGGAGTGGTCCATCCTGCTTCCGGTAGGTATTAGTTTCTACACATTTCAAGCACTGAGCTACACTTTCGATGTGTATTATGGCGACCGTGTACCTGAAAAACACCTTGGCCATTTTGCCACATACATTGCTTTTTTTCCACAGTTATTAAGTGGCCCGATAGAACGTTCAGGGCCATTTTTAGCCCAACTCAAACTGCCATATAGTTGGGATGAGCATCGAATTATTTTAGGTTTACGAAGGTTTGTTTGGGGATTTTTCAAGAAAGTGGTGGTCGCTGATCGCATTGGCGTTTTAGTGGATTATGTGTATGATCAACCTTTGGCTTTCGAAGGTTTTGTTATCCCTTTTGTAACTGTCATTTATGCGTTTCAAGTTTATTTCGACTTTTCGGGCTACACCGATATGGCCATCGGAACGGCACGAATTCTTGGTATCAATTTGACTGAGAATTTCAATTACCCTTTCAGCAGTCGGAGTGTGACAGAGTTTTGGAGAAGGTGGCACATCAGCCTTGGCAATTGGCTGCGCGATTATTTATATAATCCAATCAGTTTTAGTTTGAGACGCTACAAACGGTCAGGTGTATATATCACGTTGTTTCTTACCTTCCTCATTTGTGGTATATGGCATGGCGCGAGATTCACGTTTATTATTTTTGGGTTGCTTCAAGCAGCAGCACTTATCATAGAGGCAGCCTTGATTGACAAAAGAAAACTTTGGTCAGTCTCCAGATGGAAACACCTCTATTCGTTTGCTAGTTTATTGGCAACATTTGGTTTTATTCTCTTCAGCGATGTCTTTTTTAGATGCTCCACAGTGACTGAGGCTTTGATGGTTTTCAAAAATATCTTTCTCTTCGATTCTGCGTTTTCGGATTTAGTAAAGTTCATTCAAAATTTCACGCCTTCAAGAATTTTGTTTTCTCTTTCGCTTCTAGTTTTTGTTCTTGTTGGTGAAAAAAAGTTGAACACACTAGCTGATGGCAAATGGACACTTGGCCCGGTGCTAAACATGTTGGTTTATGCAGCAATCGTTGCCTCTATTTTACTTTTTGGATATTGGGGTGCCGTGCAATTTGTTTATTTTAAATTTTAAGCCAATGAAATTGTTCCTAAACACACTCTGCTTTATTGCCACATCATTGGCCATTTATGTTCTAATTATTTTGCTATTGAGCAATGTGAGTTACAAATCACAGGCAATGATTCATATCACCAACGACTACTTCATTTATCCCGGAGGCCATTCGCAACAGGTGTTTAGTGGCTTCAACCCAGCAGAGAAGTATGATATTGTTTTCATGGGTTCATCGCGTTGCTTTAGAGAATACAATCCGCAATTCTTTGATCTATTTTCACTAAAAACATATAATCTTGGTACAAGAGCTCAATCCATTAAAAGCACCCAACTTATTCTGGAATCGTATCTAAATAATGAAAATTGTAGGAATATTGTTTTAGATGTTGCAGAAAATTTTTATACCAATATTGGTATGAAAACAAACGAATCAAACTTTGATTTGATTCGAAACACCAACTCTGAAGAACTAGCAGTAAACACAGTGAAAAGTGATCCGGACATGCGAAATATCAACACGCTTTTAGTGCGCGAATTGACGCTCTACAAATTCATGGGACGCGAAATAGATTCCACCTTTAAAAGTGGGTACATAAGTACAGATAGAGTGTTGCCAGCAGACCAATGTGAATGGCAAAAATCAG
>JAYSWI010000069.1:0-2660 GCA_043718125.1 Flavobacteriales bacterium | reverse complement strand
TACAAAATTTATCCATTAGCAATACCTGCAATCTTTGAATTCAGCTACATTGGTTATGAAGCGGAGAGGTGGGAAACCCATCATCAAGAAGACAAAATCCAAGACATTAAACTGCATAAAATGAACAACACTACCGCTGAAGTACTGATACTTCCGGGTGTGAATCCTGCAGAGCGAATAATTAGATCTGCTATAGAAAACAAAGAACGAAACAATCCGGAATCTGACATAGCATTCACTTATGACAGTTACAACAAATTGGTATTTGGGGCCGCTCTGGATTCTGTATTGGTCAACAATCCTGACTCGCTTGCAAAACGCGATAGCGCAACAATTGACATGTATAATTTTTTGGATAACCAGTATCTTTTTCTTATGGAGAGCATTGCGAAGAGAAAGTTTTTACCTCCCAATCACAGCGAAGAAACCATCATTGCAAACAGAGTAAGTGGATTGAAAAATACCGATTTCTTTTTGTTGACCACGCAGATGCAATCTTTTTCATTCTATGGCGAAACTGTGGATATACTGAGCACTTCGTACATGAGTCCGCTAGCCGATGGTGCTATCAAAAAATATTTATTTATTATAGAGGACACCACGTTTATAGAAAACGATACGGTGTTCCACATTTCTTTCAGGCCACGAAAAGGGAAGAACATTACTGGCATGAAAGGGCAACTTTTCATCAACACAAATGGATTCGCACTGCAAAATGTAATAGCCGAACCAAACGAAGCTGACGGCTTGTATATCCGCATACACCAACAGTATAAATTTATGAATGAACGCAAATGGTTTCCTGTGCAACTCAATTCGTATTTCACTTTTCCTCAAGCATTGGTGAACGCCACACCGATAACCGGTGAGGGCAAATCATACATAAAAAATTTGCAATTGGATGTGCCAATGAGACGCACGGATTTCACACCTGTTAGCCTCTTGCTTGGCAAGAATGCTGAGAACCAAAGCGATACTTTGTGGAATAAATATCGTGATAGACCTTTGGACCTAAAAGAAGCAAAAACCTACCAAGTAGTGGACAGTGTTGGCAAGGCAGAAAACTTTGACAGAAAATTATTGCTGCTTGAAAGCCTTGCCAGTGGCCTTGTTCCGATGGGGCCTTTAAGTTTTGAATTAGCTCGTTTGCTGCGTTACAATGCTTACGAAGGATATCGGTTGGGTGCTGGCTTTCGCACCAACAACAAATTGAGCAATAAGTTTTCTTTAGGTGCATATTATGCTTATGGCTTCAAAGACAAGCACTCGAAATATGGTGGCGATACAAAAATTCATCTGTACAAAAAGCGCAATGCATGGCTGAAATTATTGGTTGAAAAAGATGTGATGGAAGCAGGAGGCAATCAGTTTGTGAAACCGAATGAAGGCTTTCTGACTCAAGGACTTTATCCTTTTTTTGTGAGTAGAATGGACAAAAGAGAAAAAGCTGAAGTACAATTAAACGGACGAGTAATTGGCAACTTAAGCGCAACTGTTTTTGGCAATTCGCAATTTGTAGAAACATTCAGCGGATATCAATTCACTGCAACTGCGACTGAAGATGTGTTGCTCTATTTGTCTCAATTCAAACTGTTCGAAACCGGCATTACACTACGGTTTGCGCCTGGCGAAAAACTTGTTCGTACACGCACACGCGAAATAAGTTTGGGCGGCTATTATCCTGTTTTTTGGATGCGTGCCACCAAGGGTTGGAACAATATTCTAAATGGCGATATCGATTATCTGCGTTATGATGCAATGATCGAAAAAACATTCCGTATTCTTAATGTTGGTGACTTCGCGATAACCACCGTTGCTGGTTTTGTTCCTAACGATGTTCCGCTCTCATTGCTATACAACGCGAAGGGTACAAACACGCTTGACTACAAAAAGAAATGGGTAGGAATTGCCTCGCCTGGGTCGTTTGAAACGATGGCGACCAATGAGTTTATGCACTCAGAATATGTAGCAGTTCACTTGCGCCACAACTTTAAAGATTTATTACTGAAAAAGAAAAAATTTAGACCAAAATTTATTCTTGTGCAAAACATGCTTTGGGGAAGAATGCAGCACCCAACATCTCACAACATAAGTACCAAGGCTGCATCCAAAGGCTTTTATGAAAGTGGATTGCAGGTGGACAATCTTTTGAAAACAGGATTCACGTCTTTAGGGTTCGGAATTTTTTATCGTTATGGACCGGAACATTTGAAAGAAACAATCAACAACTTTGCATTTAAACTTACCAGTAGTTTCAATTTCTAAAGCATGAAAATCAAGATTCTTTTTGCATCGTTGTGCTTGATTCAAATTGCATACGCACAAACAGATACTATTGAACTTCGGAGTGGAAAACTGATACGTTATTCGAACCTTCCATCTTCTCTTGTAAAACAAACAAAATAAACGAAGCACAATGAAAAGCATAACTGTTTTCTGCGGAGCGGCCTTGGGCAAAGAAAAAATCTATGCGGAAACCGCTACACTTGTTGGAGCAATACTCGCATCAAAAAATATTCAAGTAATATTTGGTGGCGGTAAAATCGGGTTGATGGGTGCCGTGGCAGATGGCGCGCTGGCAGCGGACGGTAAGGTGACTGGCGTTATCCCCATTTTCTTAAAGACAAAAGAAGTAGCACACGATGCACTCACTGAAATGA